>NZ_JBFUAY010000109.1:0-18182 GCF_056406015.1 Rhizobium sp. P1_E1
GATGGTGACTGTGGAAGCATCGACTGCCTTGACCCCCGTAACATGCACGCTGCCGCTGCCGTCGAAATCAGGAAGGCAGGTCCATTTCGTTTCGGGCTTGAGATAGCGGTTCCAGTTCCACACGACGTCATCGGCGGTCAATGTCTTGCCGTTGTGAAATTTGACGTCATCACGCAGTTTGAAGCTGTAGGTCAGCCCATCCGCCGAGACTTCGAAGCTCTTTGCCAGCAGCGGCTTGACCTCGCCGTTATTGGCATAGCCGACGAGCCCTTCGACGATGTGCAGGATGACGCCATCGGTATTGCCGTCGCGATTGACGCCTGGATTGGCGCTGCGCAGATCGGAACTTTGAGCCACGACGATGTCGCGGGCGTCGACCACGCCGGTCATCGCCATCAACATGGTCCCTGCAAGAAGAAGCTTATGCATTGTTCTACCCTCTTTTATGGATTGTTAGGATCGGAGTTCATCCCAGCAGGCGCGTGAAAGCCTGCCGATGGTTTCAAGCGCGACCGTGTAGCCAGGGGTGCCGTCCGGCATGTCCTGCGGCACGTCGTCGGTATAGGCGGCGATGATGTAGAAGGGGGACCCGTCGCGATAGACGATACCGGCATTCATGCGGCCGCGCTTTCCAGTGCCGCCCTTGTGGGCGACGAGCACGCCGAATGGCAGCCGGGAGGGAATGGCATAACGCAGGATCTGGTTCTTCAGGGTTTGAAGCGCGTAAGCGCACAGCGCCTGCGAGCAGCCGAGCCGGTCCGCGGCTTCCCGCGAATCCTGGGCATCCAGGATAGTCTGCAGCAGATAGACCTGATCCCGCGCCGTCGTCGTGGTGACGGCTTTCAAAGAATGATCGGGCGACAGTGCCAAGGGAGGGATGAGGAAGCGATGGTTGGTGCCTGACATGCCGATCGACTTGCAATAACCGTCGACCTCTTCGAGCGTCAGCCTTTCGAAGACCATCTTGGTGCAGACATTGTCGCTCAGCACCATCATACCGGTGATGGCATCGCGCAGCGATATGACGATACCGGGCGTCAGATAGCGGAACATCCCGCTCGCCACTTCCTCGGCGAAACGCTTTTCGTAGGTAATCCGTTCGTCCAGATCCAGGCGGCCTTCATGCGCGGCCTTCAGGGCTGCCATCATGATCGAAGTCTTTCGGGTGCTGGCGGAGGGGGTTTCCTCGTCCGCGCCTCTGCCGATCGTTTCACCGCTRCCAAGCGCACGCACCATGAAGCGTGTCACGAACGGCTGGGCATCGCAGATCGCGTTCAATCGCTCCGCGAGCTTTCCGGATTCAATCATCGTCGTCATGTCAGTTCTCCAGGCGCCATTTGAGGATCACGCCGCCCTGAGCATTGTGGTCCAGAGCGGGGATGGCCGAGAGAAGCCGTTGCGTATAGGCCTCCTTCGGGCTGTCGAAAACCGTATCGCGGTCGCCCTCCTCGATGATCCGGCCGTCCTGCATGACGACGACGCGATCGGCCACCTGTTCGACCACGCCGAGATCGTGGCTGATGAACAGGCAGGAAAAGCCGTAGCGTTTTTGCAGATCGGACAGGAGTTCGAGGACCTGCGCCCGGACCGTCACGTCGAGGGCCGATACCGGCTCGTCGGCGATCAGAAATTTCGGCCGGCGCGCAATGGCGCGGGCAATCGCCACGCGCTGCCGCTGGCCGCCCGAAAGCTCATGCGGGTAGCGCTCGGCATAGTCGGCCCCAAGGCCGACTTCCTCCAGCGTCTCCAGGGCGCGCTTGCGCTTTGCCGCAGCGTCGAGATCGGGAACGAGCCGCAGCGCTTCTCCCACAAGCGCGACGATGGTCATGCGCGGATCGAGCGAGGAATAAGGATCCTGAAAAACCATCTGGCAATTCAGCCGATAGTCCATCCAGTCGTCGTCGCGGCTGCGTCCCTTGAACCGGATATCGCCTTCGCTCTCCCGGACCAGTCCGGCAATGGTGCGGCCGAGCGTGGTCTTGCCGGAACCCGAACCGCCGACCAGGGCCACGACTTCGCCCTCGTGGATATCGATGCTGACGCCATGCAGCGCCCGTTTCGGCGTTGCCTTCTTCATCAGCGACCGCCGGCCTGCATAGTCGACGACGATATCCCGCGCCGAGACCATCGGCGCCTTGGTCTTGTCGATCGTCCGCGTCTCTCCGCGGAACGGCAGGGAGGAAAGCAGTTTCTTGGTATAGGCACGCTGCGGTGCGTCGAGCAGATCGGCGGTGCGTCCTTCTTCGACGATCACCCCCTTTTCCATGACGACGATGCGGTTCGTGTAACGGGCAACCATCGGCAGGTCGTGACTGATCAGCAGCACGGCGGTGCCTTCCGCCTGTGTCAGTTCCACCATCAATTCCATGACGTCGCGCTGGATCACGGCATCGAGCGCGGTCGTCGGCTCGTCGGCGATCAAGAGCGCCGGTTTCAACAGCATGACGGATGCCAGCATGATGCGCTGGCGCATGCCGCCCGAGAATTCATGCGGATAGGAAGTGAGCGCTCCGGCGGGATCGCGGATCCCGACCCTGTTCAGCATGTCGAGGATCCGGCTGCGCCGCTCTTCCCGCGAAAGTTTCGTGTGCAGTTGCAACCCTTCTTCGAGCTGGCGGCCGACGGTCATCGAGGGATTGAGCGAGGTCATCGGCTCCTGGAAGACGACACCGATTTCTGCACCGCGCAATTGGCGCAATTGCGCAGCGTTCATCGCAAGCACGTCGCGTCCCTTGTAGGCAACGGCGCCGCCGATCACCTTGATCGGCGCCGGCAGCAGCGAGATCAGGGCGCGTGTTGCCAGCGTCTTGCCCGATCCGCTTTCCCCGACGATGCCGAAGATCTCGCCTGGCGCGATGTCGAAGCTGACGTTCTTGACGACCTGCACACCGGTCCCAGTGACCTGAAGCGACAGGTTGCGGACATTCAAAAGCGTTTCATTGGTCATTTCAGCCCCCTCATCCGCGGATCAAGCTTGTCCCGAAGTGCGTCGCCCAGAAGATTGATGCCGAGGAGCGTCAGGGCGATCGCCAGGCCCGGGAACAGACCCAGCCAGACAGCCTGTTCGATGAATGGTCGGCCGGCGGCCAGCATGTTGCCCCAGGTCGGCGCCGGTGGCGGGACGCCGAGACCGAGAAAGCTGAGCGCGCTTTCTGAAAGGATCGCCCAGCCGAACATCGAGGTCGCAAGCACGGTGATCGGGGCGATGCAATTGGGGAGGATATGGCGGAACATGGTGTAGAGCTCGCCATTGCCCATCACCTTGGAGGCCTCGATGAACTCCCGCTCGCGCAGCGACAGGACGGCACCCCGGACAACGCGGGCCATCGAGGGCGAATAGGCAATGCCCAGCGCGAAGATGATGCCATATTGGTTGGCGCCGAAGACGGCGAGCAATCCAAGCGCCAGAAGTATGCCCGGGAAGGCGAGAAGCGCATTGTTGACGGCCATGATGACGGCGTCGATCCAACCACGGGCGTAACCGCTGACGAGACCGATCAGCGTGCCGCAGACCGTTGCGAATGTGACCGTCAAGGTGCCGATCCAGACGCTCGCCCGGGCGCCGACGATCAGGCGGCTGAGCACGTCGCGGCCGAATTCGTCGGTTCCGAGCCAGTGGGCGCTGCTTGGCGCCGCCAGCCGTGCCGTGAAGCCGAGCTTCATCGGATCGTAGGGGGTCCAGAAAAGGCCGATCGCAGCGGAGATCAGCAATGCGGCAATCAGAATGCTGCCGATGAAGCCGTTGAACGTGACGTTTTTCATTCGGCGACTACCCGCGGATCGAACAAGGGATAGAGCAGGTCGACGACCAAATTGACCAGCACATAGGAAAGCGAGACGAACAGCAGGCAACCCTGGATAACGGGGTAATCGCGAGCAAAAATGCTGTCGACCATCAGTCGCCCGAGCCCCGGAATGGTGAAGACCGTCTCGATGACGGCAATGCCGCCGAGCAGATTACCGAGGATCAGACCGATGACTGTCCAGGTCGGACCGAAGGCATTCTTGAAGGCGTGCCGCCAAAGGACGGCGCTTTCGGAAAGCCCCTTGGCCCGGGCGTGGGTGATATAGTCGAGACGCAGCACTTCCAGCGTCGAGGCGCGTGCCATACGGATCAACACACCCATCTCGTGAATGACCAGGGTCATGATCGGCAGCACGAGGTAGAGCAGGCCGCCGGTGACGTTGCTGCCGATCGAGACATAGCCGAGGACCGGTAGCCAACCGAGTTTCAAGCCGAAGAAAAGCAGAAGCAGAAGTCCGAGCCAGAATGTCGGGATCGACAGCAGGATCGTGGCCGTGCCGACCAGCGCCAGGTCCGTCAGACTGTTTTGTCGCCAGGCGGCGATGACGCCCGCCGGCACGGCAATGAGGCTCGCCAGAAGAACGGCGACGACGACGATTTCGGCGCTGACCAGAAAGCGTGATGCGACGAGCGGCAGAACTGCCTCGTTATTGACGATCGAACGGCCGAAGTCACCCTGCACGACGTTGGCGGTCCAGATCAGGAACTGTTCCGGCAGCGATTTGTCGAGGCCGAGTTCCGAGCGCATCGCCGCGATCTGAGCCGGCTCAGCCATATCACCCAGCATGAGTGCCGCCGGATCGCCGGGTATGAAGCGGATCAGCGTGAAGACAGTCACCGAAACGAGGACGATCGTCGGCAATGCCATCAACAGGCGGTTCAGGACGAATTTCAGCATTTTTGTTCCCCGCGATGGCCGACGGGCAGTGCCCGGCGCCATCGGTTTCGTTGCCGCAGACTATGATCGAATGAAGAAATATCCGCAATATTATGCGATTCCGTCATAAGTCTATGCGGAATACGACCGCAACCCAAGCGGCAGATTTCAAGTAAGAATTCAGGATAAATATATGATACTAAATGTCTTTCTGCGAAATCTTGATCTGCCGCTTCAAGGCATCGCTCAGAGCGTGGGCGGCAATCGAGAGTGGCGTCCCGACCGCCCTTGCCAATCCGAATTCCTGGGTCGCGCGTGGCACGAAAGGACGGTGAACCACCGGCAGGTGGCGATAGAGATTCGCATAAAAGCTGCTGATGATCGTGACCCCAAGGCCATGCGCGACGTAGGAACAGGCGGAACTGTTGGTATGCGTCTCGATCTTGACGATCTGCTTGACGCCGGCCCGCCGGAAGGTCTGGTCGAGGGCCATGCGGTTTGGCCGCTGGCGACCAATCAGAATGAGAGGCACGTCGCGCAAATTCCTGACCGTGATTTCCTCCAGCTTCGCGAGAGGATGATCCTTCGGCACGACGCAGACACTTTCGCCGGTCGCGACGCGCTCGACCTCGATGCCCGGTCCGCTCTCGCCCTCCATGCGCAGAAAGCCGAAATCGATCACCCTCTGCTCGACGAGCTTGTTGATCGCGGTCGTCGTCTCGAAGAAGGTTTCGATCCGCACACCGGGGAAATCACTGATGTAATCGGCCAGCATTGCCGGCGCGAAATGCTCCCACATGCTGCTCGGCAGGCCGATGCGGACGATCTCCGGACCGGCGGCGCCGCTTCTTAAGTCCTCCGCGTGGCCCGACATCCGATCGACCGCGAGCAAGATGTTCTCGGCATCGCGGGCAAGAAGCAGGGCCTCGGGGGTGGGGACGAGACGGCCTTTGTCGCGGACGAAAAGCGACATCGAAAGGTCCGCTTCGAGCTGCTGCAGGAGGCGGCTGACGCCGGATTGACTGAGCCCCATCGTCTTTGCCGTGGCAATCGTCGACCCCGTCGCCAGAAGCGTGCGCAGGACTTCCAGTTGCTTGATATTCATGCGTTTTCGATCCCCCGGGACAGTTCAAGCACTGTCATCATGCCCAGTCCGAAATGCTTTGAAGGAAGAGGCCGGCTGCCTTGGGCATCGGAAACTTCTCTCCGCTGATCAGCGCGTAGGCAACCGGCAGTTCCGGTTCGAGCGGAATGAACTGCAGCGGCAGCGTCACAAATTCGCGGGCGATGATCTCGCCGACCAGCGCAATGCCAAGCCCCTGCGCGGCCAGCGCGCAGGCACTCGCCACCGAATGCGCCTCGAGCAGGGGGCGTTGGCGGATGCCGGCCTTGTAGAACAACGCCTCAAGCTCGTGGCGAACCGGTCGCTCCCTGTTCAGCATGATCAGATCCTGCCCCGTCAGCTCGGCGACTGACAATAGGCGGCTGCCGGCCTTGGGATGATCCTTGTGCAGGGCGCAAATGACCCGCGACGACAGGATCTTCTCCTGTTTCAATCCCGGGCTCATCAGCGGCAGACGCGCGAAGCCGAGATCGGCCTCGCCGTCGGCCACCATCCGTTCAATTGCGAGATAACTGCCGGATGCGACTTCGACGCGCATCGGGCCATTCACGGCGAGAAAGCTCTTCACCAGCTTCGGAATGCGCGTCGTGGAAAGGCTGGTGGGAAAGGCGAGCCGCAGCATGATCTCGCGCGATCGACCGGTCTCGAGCTCCATCGCCGCCGTTTTCAAGGCGCGTAGCCGATCGGAAATGGCACGGATTTCCGGGCCGAGCTGCAGCCCCTCGCGGGTCGGTTGAAGCCGGTTCTTTTCCCGGTCGAAAAGCCGGACGCCGAGATAGTCTTCCAGTTGCAGCAACAAGCGACTGGCGTTCGATTGCGAGATCCCAAGCTCGACGGAAGCGGCGATCGTTGAGCCCGTCGCGGCGATGGCGTCATAGGCCTCGATATGCTTCAGGCTGATCGCCGCACTCGTGTCTCGCGCCATTCTATCTCCAATGTCGATAGCCCTACCCGCAAACCGCATAAGATTGCGGACCAGCGGAAAGTTGAACATTTTCCGCTGAGAACCAAACTCACGGAAAGACTTTCGTCAATGGCCACCATTCTCCGGAAGATCGCGGAACAGGTCCTGTCGCGAACGGCGTTCTCAGACCTCGCCATGGACCGGGCAAGAGATGCAGCGGTTGACACCATCGGCTGTATGATTGCAGGCAGGGGCGATGAAAGCGTTGCCGCGCTCACCCGCGCTTTCGATGGGGAAATCGTCGGAGGTGGCGAAGCGCGGCTCGTCACCGGCGGCTCCGTCTCACCCTCGCTCGCCGCACTCATCAATGCAACGGCGGCTCATGCGCTCGATTTCGATGACAATTTCCATCCGGCGAGGGCGCATGCTTCCGCGGTGCTGGTGCCGGCGCTGCTGGCGGTTCTGACGCGCGGCAAGGCCACAAGCGGAAGGCGGTTTCTCGAAGCCTATCTGGCAGGGCTGGAAGCGCAAGCGGCGGTCGGCTTCGGCGTCAATCCCTCTCACTACAACAGGGGCTGGCACGCGACGGCGACGGTCGGCAGCATTGGGGCTGCGGCTGGCGTGGCACGGCTTCTCGGTGCCGACGAAGAAAGCCTGGTCGCGGCCATGAGCCTCGCGACGAGCTTCGCCTGTGGCCCGAAAGGGCAATTCGGCACGACCGCCAAACCACTTCACGCCGGCATTGCCGCGCGCAATGCCGTGGATGCGGCGCGCATGGCGCTTGCGGGCATGAGCGGGCGGCCGGATATCCTCGAGCGACCGCAAGGCTTCCTCGACCTTTTCGGCGGCGATGATGCCAAGGGCTGGGAAGGCCTGACGTTCGACGAGGAGCATATCATCGAAAGCCGGGGCGTGGTGACCAAGCGCCATCCTTGCTGCGCCTCCACCCATCGCGCGATCGACGCGCTTCTGGATCTGAAGCAGGAGCATGGGCTTTTGGTGGGCGACATTGCCAGGATCGAGACGAAAGTCRGCATATCCGCTGCCCGCAACCTCGCTTATCCCGACCCCGCCGACGAGATGCAGGCCCGCTTCTCGATGCAATATTGCCTGGCGACAGCTTTCCTCAAAGGCGCCCTTAGCCTTTCGGACTTTACACGGCAGGAGATCGGACGGCCGGAAATCCGGGAATTCATGCCGCGCATCGAAATGCGGTCCTATTCGGCTGATGAGGAAAAAGGCGTGGAGCGCCTCCCGCATGTCGTCACGGTCACGATGCGCGACGGGCGTGTTTTGAACAAGTCCCGCTTGCATGCGAAAGGATCGCTCGAAGCGCCGATGAGCGTGCATGAACGCGAAGTCAAATTGATGGACTGCTTGCGCTGGGGAAATCGGAATGTGTCCGGCGCCTCTTTCCTGCAGCTTCGCAGGCTTGCCGATTTGGAAAACCTGTCCGGCGACGATCGCTTCTGGAACCTGATCACAGGCCGTCAGTCGCCGTGACAAGCCGCGGGACGGATAGGCGGYGGGGGGAAGCCTCCCCGCCGCAGCATCGTTCAAGCTACGGCCTTCTCAGGCGAGGTATTTCGTAAACCAGTCGACCGTTCGCTGCCAGGCGAGCTTGGCAGCCGCCTCGTCATAGCGCGGCGTGGAATCATTGTGGAAGCCGTGATTGACGTCAGGATAGATGTAAGCCTCGAATGTTTTTCCTGATGACTTCAGCGCAGCTTCATAGGCCGGCCAGCCTTCGTTGATGCCCTTGTCCAGCCCGGCATAATGGAGAAGCAACGGCGCCTTGATCTTCGGCACGTCTTCGGCGSGCGGCTGTCGGCCGTAAAAGGGCACGGCGGCGGCAAGTTCCGGATAGGCAACCGCCGCAGCGTTGGCAACGCCGCCGCCATAGCAGAAGCCGGTGATGCCGACCTTGCCGGTGGTGAGATCGCTGTGCATCAAAAATTCGACCGCCGCGAAGAAGTCGTTCATCAGTTTTTCCGGGTCGACCTTCTGCTGGAGCTCCCGCCCCTTTTCGTCATTGCCGGGGTAGCCTCCGACCGACGTGAGGCCATCCGGCGCAAGTGCTACGAAACCCGCCTTTGCCACGCGCCGCGCTACATCCTCGATATAGGGGTTCAGGCCCCTGTTCTCGTGAACGACCACCACGGCCGCGACTTTGCCGGTCGCGTTTTTGGGGCGGACGAGATAGGCGCGGACATCTCCATTTCCCTTTGGCGAGGGATAGGTGATGTATTCGGCTGATATATCGGGATCGGTGAATTCGACCTGGGTCGCCAGCGCATAGTCAGGGCTCAGCGATGCAAGAATGGCGGCTGCGGTGACGCCGCCGACGGCGAATTTRCCAGCGCGGTCGAGAAACTCGCGCTTGGTAATTCTGCCGTGCGCGTAATAATCGTAGAGTTCGAGAAGTTCCTGAGGGAAATCCTTGGCTGTCATTCGGGTCATGATGGCTCCTCCTTGCCTCCGGTTCTCGCACCATCCTACACAGGTAAGCTCGCGACTCTTTTCAACATTTCGCGAGTTCCGCGTGAGCTTGCCGGGGCGATCGATGGCTGCGCCAACAGTCGCTGAATTCGCCGCCCCGGCTTCAAGAGAAGCGGACTATTCCCTTTGGCAATCGGCGTCCGGCCGGTCGCAGCCAGCAATCGACCGCCGGCTACCGATCTATGAAAATTAATTTCATACTCGTGCTTTGAGGCCCGTTTTCTATTGACGCCTCCCGATTTTTGTCCCAACTTAAAGAAAATAAATTACTAAATGGGAACTTGATCGGCATGAAAGTGGGAATCATCGGGCTAGGATTCCGGCTCGGCTATCTCGGCTATGTTTTCAAGGCAATTGATAGCAGCTTCGACATCGTAGGCTATGTGGATCCGGAACCTGCCGGACTTCCCGGATTGACGGAAAAGGGAATTTCAGTCGGCAAGGCCTATGGCTCGCCGGAGGAACTCCTCGCTTCCGAAAAGCTCGATCTGCTGATGATCGGCTCTCCCAATCACCTGCATCTCGATCATATCAGGCTCGGACTTCAAGCCGGCCTCAAGGTCTTCTGCGAAAAGCCGATCGTCACGACCATCACCGAAAGCATCGAGCTTGCCCATCTGATGGCAAAATTCGGCCACGAGCGGCTGATGGTCGGTCTCGTCCTGCGCTATTCTCCTCTTTACAAGGATCTGCGCGCCATCCAGGCCGAGGGCAAGCTTGGCCAGATCGTGTCGATCGAGGCCTCCGAACATATCGAGCCTTATCATGGCGCCTTCTTCATGCGCGACTGGCGCCGCTATGAGCGCTATTCCGGCAGCTTCATGCTGGAGAAATGCTGCCACGACCTCGATCTTTACAATGGTGTCGTCGGTGCACGGCCGGAGCGCGTTGCAAGTTTCGGCGGCCGCAAGAGTTTCATTCCGGACAACGACCCGGCGCGCGAGGGTATCAACGACCTCGAGCTTTTCCACCGCAAGCCGAGCGGATGGATGGGATCGGACAAGGTCTTCGACAGCGACGCCGATATCATCGACTATCAGGTCGCAATCGTCGAATATGCCAATGGCGTCGGCATGAATTTCCACACCAATCTGAACGTGCCCGACCAGTTCCGCCGTTTCGCCATCATGGGCTCGCGCGGCATGGCCGAAGGCGATTTCGTTCGCGGTTATCTCGACGTGCACGAACAGCTGACCGGCAACAAGGTGGTCGAAAACAAATATGCCGCCACGGAGCTGTCCCAGCATTACGGCGCCGATGAACAGATGGCGAGCGACCTGCTTGAAAGCGTGCGCACCGGGCTCGAGCTTCCTGTTTCGACGCTGAATGCGCTCGAAGCCGGCATCCTCGCCTTGGCGATGGACGAAGCGAGGATGAAGAAAATGGTCGTCGATCTCAGACCCGTCTGGGACCGCTTCGACGAAGCCCTTCACGCAAGAGCGGCTTGAGGAGGGCGGCAAGATGAGTGTTCAAAGAAGCACGGTCATCTTCGCCTGGATCCTTCTTCTTCCGGCTGTCCTTTATGTTCTGGCGATCGTCGCCTACCCGCTGGTCGATACGTTCATTCTCTCCTTCACCGATGCCTCCCTCAAGAAGACCACCAATTGGGTCGGCTGGATCAATTACGAGAAGATCTTCGATGCGCGGTTTGCGGAGGTCATCATCCGCACCTTCATCTGGACGTTCTTCTCGGTCGCCTTGAAAATGGTGATCGGCACCTTCGGTGCGACCATGCTGAACGCCGCGGTGCCCGGCCGCTCATTGTTCCGGCTTTTGACCATGCCGCCATGGATCGTGCCGATGGCGATCGGCATCTTCATGTGGGGCTGGATGTATAATGGCCAGTTCGGGATGATATCGGGCATGTTGCAGCGCTTCGGTCTCGTCGACGGCCCGGTCGCCTTCCTCGCCTATGGGAGCACGGCCTTCTGGGCCACGATCATCACCGATGTGTGGATCGGCGTGCCGCTGGTGACGATCTACTTCCTGGCGGCAATCCAATCGATTCCGAAGGATCTCTACGAGGCCGCCTGGACCGACGGCGCCGGTCGTTGGTATCGCTTCCGCCGCATCACGCTGCCGCTGATGGTTCCGGCGATCATCACCATGTCGATGCTCTCGCTGATCGCCACCTTCAACTCCTTCGACATCATCTGGATTCTGACGCAGGGCGGACCGAGCGGCGAGACGACGACGATGATCATCGATACCTATCAGACCGCGATCGGCTCGAAGAAATACGGTGAAGGTGCAGCGCGGGCCGTTTTGATCTGCATCTTCCTGTCGCTCTTCTGCTTCGCCTACTTCCGCGTTACCCGCCGCCTCAATCCGGAGAAGCGCGCATGAGCAGTGCAGCCATGATCGACCGTTATCGCTGGTGGGAAATCATTCTGATTTATTGCGGCATCGCGCTGTTTCTTTTCTTCGTGCTGTCGCCCTTCGTTGAAGGTTTCCTGGTTTCACTGAAGCCGCTCAGCCAGCTCTTCTCCTCGCCCTACCGCTTCTGGCCGGAGAACGGCTCGTTCGAAGCCTATCGGACGATGTGGATCAGCGTGCCGGGTTTCGGGCGCTATATCTTCAATTCTTTCTTCATCTCGATCATCGTCACGCTGATCGTGCTTTGCCTCGTCATTCCGGCGGCCTATGCCTTCGCGAAATTCGAATTCAAGGGCATGGGGATCCTGCTCGGCGCATTCCTGACCGTGAACATGTTCTCCGGCGCCGTGCTGTTGATCCCGCTCTTCCGGCTGATGCGCAGCATGGGTGTGCTCAACACCTATCTCGCGATGATCGTGCCGGGCGTCGCCTTCCTGATCCCTTCGGCGATCTGGCTGCTGCGCACCTACATGATCCGTATTCCGCAGGAACTGAACGAAGCCGCCTATATGGATGGCGCCAGCCATTTCTACACGCTTCGCCGTGTCATCCTGCCCATCGCGATGCCGGGGATTATCGTCGTCGCCATAACCACCTTCATCGGCGCTTACGCCCAGCAATTCATCTTCGCGCTGACGTTCAACTCGAAGACCGAATACATGCCCTTGCCGGTGGGGCTCTTTGCTTACTTCGGCAAGCAGGAGGTCATCTGGAACGAACTGATGGCGGCCTCCTTCGTCGGTATCGCGCCGGCGATGGTCGTCATCTTCTTCCTTCAGCGCTACCTTGTCGGCGGGCTGACCGCCGGTGCGGTGAAACAATAAGACCAAAAAACGAGTGAACAGCTAACACAAGAATGGGAGTCACGACGTGAGCATTACCATCAAGACAGGCCTTATGGGGCTCGCTTTGCTCGGTTCGACGGCACTGACCACAGTCACTGTCCAGGCGGCCGACAAGGAAATCAGCTGGATCTATTGCGGCGACACGATCGACCCGGTCCACACCAAATACATCAAGCAGTGGGAAGAAAAGAACACAGGCTGGAAGATCGCCCCCGAGGTCGTCGGATGGGCGCAGTGCCAGGACAAGGCAACGACGCTTGCCGCTGCCGGCACGCCGGTGGCGATGGCCTATGTCGGTTCGCGCACGCTGAAGGAGTTCGCGCAGAACGACCTCATCGTTCCGGTGCCGATGACGGACGACGAGAAGAAGACCTACTATCCGCACATCGTCGACACGGTCACCTTTGAGGGCTCGCAGTGGGGCGTTCCGATCGCCTTCTCTACCAAGGCGCTCTATTGGAACAAGGACCTCTTCAAGCAGGCCGGTCTCGATCCCGAGACGCCGCCGAAGACCTGGGCCGAAGAAATCGAGATGGCAAAGACCATCAAGGAAAAGACCGGTATTCCGGGCTTCGGTCTCTCCGCCAAGACCTTCGACAACACGATGCACCAGTTCATGCATTGGGTTTACACCAACAACGGTGCGGTGATCGATGCCGACGGCAAGGTCACGCTGGACAGCCCTGAGATTCTTGCTGCGCTGAAGGCCTACAAGGATATCGTTCCCTACTCCGAAGAAGGCCCGACGGCCTATGAGCAGAACGAAGTCCGCGCCATCTTCCTCGACGGCAAGGTCGCGATGATCCAGGCAGGCTCGGGTGCGGCCGACCGCCTGAAGAAAACGAAGATCAGCTGGGGCATCACGACGCTGCCGCTCGGTCCCGACGCCAAAGGCCCCGGCACGCTGCTGATCACCGACAGCCTGGCGATCTTTAAGGGTTCAGGGGTCGAGGACAAGGCGACGGAATTTGCCAAGTTCATCACCTCGCCCGATGTGCAGTCCGAATACGAACTGCAGGGCGGCGCCGGCCTCACTCCCCTGCGTCCGTCGGCAAAGGTCGACGAGTTCGTCGCCAAGGATCCTTACTGGAAGCCCTTGATCGACGGCATCAGCTATGGTGGTCCCGAGCCGCTCTTCACCGACTATAAGGGCTTCCAGAACTCGATGATCGAGATGATCCAGTCCGTGGTGACGGGTAAGGCCGAGCCTGAAGCGGCGCTCAAGAAGGCTGCTGGCGAAGTCGAGGCGTTCAAGTAAGCTTTTGGGCACCTTGGGATCGCGGACGGCAACAGCCCGCGATCCCTCCCCTACAGCGCCGCGCGTCTTTTCGATAGCCGCAAGGGAACGCTGTAACACTTTGAATTGCTGCATAATTTCATCTCTAAATCGAATCCGATTTAAGGAATATGCAGGAACGATGATCGAATGTGCGACGAAGGCCGCCGGTGGAGACAGATTTTTGGGACAGCTCTTTCTCAACAAAGTTCAGAAGTTCTATGGCGACTACGAAGTTCTGAAGGGCGTGCAGCTCGATGTGAGGAACGGCGAGTTCGTCGTCTTCGTCGGCCCGTCAGGCTGCGGCAAGTCCACCCTGCTGCGCATGATCGCCGGTCTCGACGCGACGAGCGCGGGCGACATCGTCATCGATGGTATCAGGGTCAATGACCTGCCGCCGGTCAAGCGCGGCATCGCCATGGTGTTCCAGTCCTACGCGCTCTACCCGCACATGACAGTCTTCGAGAACATCGCCTTTCCGCTTCGCGTCGAAAAGATGGAAGAGGAAAAGCTCAAGGCCAAGGTGGAAAATGCAGCGCGCATCCTTCACCTCGAACAACGGCTGCAGCAGAAACCCGGCATGCTGTCCGGTGGCCAGCGCCAACGCGTGGCGATCGGCCGCGCCATCGTGCGCGAACCGAAGATATTCCTGTTCGACGAGCCGCTCTCCAACCTCGACGCAGCACTGCGCGCCGACATGCGCATCGAGCTTGCCAAGCTGCACAGGCAGTTGAAGGCGACGATGATCTATGTGACGCACGACCAGGTCGAGGCGATGACCATGGCCGACCGTATCGTCGTGCTGGATTCCGGCGATATCTCCCAGACGGGGGCGCCGCTGGAGCTTTATCACAAGCCCGCAAACCAGTTTGTCGCCGGCTTCATAGGCAATCCAAAAATGAATTTTCTGCCCGTAACCTGCAAAAGCGTCAGCGCCAATGGCGTCGAGGTGGAGTATCAGGGCCAGACAGCCCTGTTGCCGGTGACGCCGCGCGATGGCATGACCGGCAAGGCTTTGACGCTCGGCATCCGGCCGGAGCATATCCAGCTCGGCGGCGGCGATATCGTCTTTACCGTGACGCCGACGGTCATCGAGCGCCTCGGGGCCAATACGGTCGCTTACGCCTCGCTCAACGGAGAGGCCGAGAATTTCTGCGCCATGCTGCCCGGCAGCGTCGGCATCCGCGCGGACGCGCCGGTTGCGACCGGCATCAATGCCGTCGATTGCCACCTGTTCGACGAGGCGGGCGTAGCCTTCGAGCGGCGCGTGGAGCTCACCGAAATCGATATGAACGTGATCAATCCGACGGCGGCTTGAACGGACTGGTTCTGTGTCGGCGGTTCGTCCTGCAGGGTCGAGTCTAGGGGCTATCGGACGCTAGGCAATTACGGCTGCCGGCCGGCACATATTACCCAGCCGGGTAACTTGACGAACCCTTAGGTGCAGACGTTCGCCGGGGCGAGCTTCCCGACCCGCGCTACTCGCCTATGCTGGAAAGCAATTCGTCGAGCTGCTCCAACTGCTCCGGCAATGCGGCCGCCGAGCCCTGTAGTGCTTCCTCAAGCGCCTCCTTGGACGGATAGACCTCGTGGAACTTCAATAGTGTCCTTCCGCCTTGGTCCTCGAAGGTCACGGTCGTGATCGCGCCCTCTTCGCCCTCGTCGTTGGTCCAGACGATGCGCTCGTTCGGCACCACCTCGAGATACTTGCCATAGAAGGCCATGGTGTCCGAACCGCCGGAGCCGAATTCCAGCCGATATTTGCCGCCGGTACGGACGTCCATATCGCACGATACGAGCGAAACGCCGGATACCGATTTTGGCACCCACCAGCGTTGGAACAGCTCGGGCTGGCTCCACGCCCTGTAAACCGTGCTCGGCGGCGCATTGAATGTCCGCGTTACGACGAGTTCGCGATCCCCTCGGCGCTCGACTGACGTGCGGTTTTGCGCACCACCTGCACTGTCAACTTGCTGATTCATCACTTCCCTCCCGTTTCATTTCGCTGATGATTTCATCCAATGCTTCGAAGCGGGCCTCGAAGAGCTTGCGATGCGCCTCGATCCACTCGGCCTCCGCCTTGAGGCCGCGGTTCCCGAGCTTGCAGGTTCTCACCCGTCCGACCTTCTGCGTGACGACGAGCCCCGCCCGCTCGAGAACCTGGATGTGCTTCTTCATGCCGGTCAGCGTCATCTGGAACTTATCCGCGAGACTGGTAATCGACGCGTCCCCTCGCCCAAGCTGATCGATGATCCCGCGGCGGGTCGCATCGGATAGCGCCGCAAACGAGAGATCGAGGGGAGGACTTAGATACTGAACCATCTAGTTCAGTATCTAACCTACTCGCGCAGGAAGCGCAAGCGTCCCGAACTTTCCATGCCGTGTACCGGTCATCCGAGGTTATGCATCGCGGCGGCAGCAGCAATAAATCGTCTGCTGCGGGTCAAAAAGCGGATCTTCGAGCCGCTGATGAACGAATATCAGCTTCCAGCGCCTGCTCTCCGAAAGCAGTCCGCCGGCTAACGACTCCAAAGCGGACACTCGCCGGTAGAGTCTATGTCCGCCATTGGCGCAACGAAGTCATCCGCCGCGCGCACGTGTTCTGATACTCGTTGCTGATACCGATACCTTCGGCGATCAGGGCCACTTCACCTTCAACCGGAACCGGCTCCTACCAGACGAGGCCGCGGGCGGCGACCTCTTCGACGCGGGTGACGATGCCGCCGCGATGGAAGACCATCGTATCGAACAGATTGGACACCACGCAGGTGTGGTTCGGGATGATGAAGAGCTTCTCGCCGATCTGTGGTCGGGGGCCGGCACAGTTCGAAAGGTCGATGACGCCATGCTCTTCCGAGAGGCTGCTGATCCGCGCTTGGGGATAACCGACGATCAGCCCGTAGTCGTTAAAACCCTGAAGATCCGATGTCAGCGCCTTCGATCCGGCGTCGATGACGGCGCGGTCGGCGTTTGGCCGCGACACGACGGTTGCCAGCACATGCATGGCGCAATCGTCCTCGGTGCAATGGCCCATGCGCACCATCTGGCGATCGTTGTAGATATAGGTGCCGGCGCGGTGTTCCGTGGCCGAGGTGACGAGATGCGCCTCGAAGAGGCTCGGCGTTCCGCCATTGCTGACGATCGGGCAGTCAATGCCTTCCAATGTCAGCTGTTGCAGCGTTTCGGCAATGAAGGCTTCCACGGCGGCCGCCGATTGCGGCTTCGGATAGGTCACGATGCCGCCGAACTCCAGACCGTCGGCCGCGGCAATCCGCTTGGCGAGCGAGGCCGCTTCTCCTGATGTCTGCACGCCGCAGCGGCCACCGCCCGTATCGCATTCGACCAGGACTGTAAGCGGCTTGTGGCCGGAGAAATGCGCTGCGAGCCCGTCGACCGTCACTTCGCTGTCGGCGACGACCTTGAGGGCGGAAATTCTGTCGTTCAACTTGGCCAGGCGTTCGAGTTTCTGTGGTCCCAGGATGTTGAAGGTGATGAGGATGTCCCCGAAGCCGGCTGCGGCAAAGACTTCGGCTTCCGTCACCTTCTGGCAATTGATGCCCTTGGCGCCGGCGGCAACCTGCGCGACGGCCAGGGCCGGGATCTTGTGGGTCTTGATATGCGGGCGAAAATTCAGCCCGTGCTGATCCATATAGGATTGAACGCGGCTTATGTTCGCAGCCAGCCTGTCTTCGTCGATAACGGGACGCGGCGTCGAGAGATCGGCGATCCGGTCTCCTGCCTTGGCGACGACGGCAAACCTGGCATCAGGCATCTAGGCGGCTCCGCGTTCTATTCCATGTGGATCGGCGACGATCGGCCATATGGTCTTCGGTGCCCGCTGGTACGGCGTCGTCGCCGGATTATTGGGATAGGGCGTTCCGGCAGAGCAGTAAAGGATTTCCGCCGCAATCTTCGAGAAGGAGGCGAAGAAGTGGTTGGTGGATTTGATCACCAGGATCTTCTGCCTGGCGGGATCGATGCCCATCACCGAAAACAGGCTCGGATCGAAGCTCTGGGCGCGGGTCGAATTGAGGATGATGTCGATGCCGTTGAGGACGATATGTGCGGCATCGCCGAAAGGTGCGAGGCTCTCGCCGAACTGCATCTCGGCATTGTTCACCAGCTTGACGACCTTCACGGTGCCATCGATGGGATTGCCGGTGCCGGGCGCCGACTTGGCGCCGAAGCGCAGCGGAATTTCTGCCCCCTCGCCCGCTGCAAAACAAATCTGGACGGCCACCGGATCCCAGATGGTGCCAATCGCAGCACTGGTGACGCCGCGGGCCATGAGCTCCCCGAGAATGACAGTCGCATCGCCTGCCGTGCCGCCGCCCGGATTATCCCAGACGTCGGTAATGACAACAGGCCATGCGGTGGCGGTCATCGCGCGTGAGACGGCTTCCTTCTCGTCGATCTGCGGGACCATGAAGGTGCCGCGCTTCGAAAACAGCTCCAGGCCGAGTTCGCGCGCCAAAGC
>NZ_JBFUAY010000110.1:0-18161 GCF_056406015.1 Rhizobium sp. P1_E1
GGCGAGGAGCGGCTTGCGCGGCTCGAAGCCGAGGTTGGCCTCGCGCGGGAAAATTACGATGCAGCGGCGCGYTCACTGTCCGACAAGCGCCATCATGCCGGCACCGCACTGGCCGGGGCTGTCATGGCCGAGCTGCCGGCGCTGAAGCTCGAACGGGCCCGTTTCATGGTCGAGATCAGCACGGATGCGGGGGAGGCGGCGGCCGAAGGCATCGACGTCGTCGAGTTCCATGTCCAGACCAATCCGGGCACGCGGCCGGGCTCGATCATGAAAGTCGCTTCGGGCGGCGAACTCTCGCGTTTCCTGCTGGCGCTGAAGGTGGCGCTCGCCGATCGCGGATCGGCCCCGACGCTGGTCTTCGACGAAATCGATACCGGCGTCGGCGGTGCTGTGGCCGATGCGATCGGCCAGCGGCTGAAGCGGCTGTCGGAGCGGGTGCAGGTGCTGTCGGTTACGCATGCGCCGCAGGTCGCGGCACGGGCTGCGACGCATCTCTTAATCTCCAAGGGGCCGGTGGCCGACGGTTCGGAAAAGATCGCCACCCGCGTCGCGACGATGGCGCAGAAGGACCGTACCGAGGAGATCGCCCGTATGCTGGCCGGGGCTTCGGTCACCGAAGAGGCGAGGGCGGCGGCGAAGCGGCTGCTTGCCGGCAACGGCTGATCGCCAAGCGACGGCGAGCGGTGACAAGCGTTCCGCTTCGCGTTATGCGCAATATCCCCGATCAGAGGCGATCCCTTGCCATGCGCCTTTTCCATTTCAGCGATAATCCCGATATTGCCGTGTTCGAACCGCGCCCGGTCCGCACTCCCTCGATTCGCCCGACCGGCCGGGAATGGCTGAACGGTCCGCTGGTCTGGGCGATCGATGCCGATCATGACTTCATGTATCTCTATCCGCGCGACTGCCCGCGGATCCTGATCTGGGCGACACCCGAGACGCGGGAGGCCGAGCGGCGGCGCTGGCTCGGGGATTACCGGGGCGCGGCCTATGTCGAGCGCCATTGGTTGGAAAGGCTCTCGACAGAGACGATCCATCGCTACGAGCTTCCGGCTGACAATTTCGAGGATCTGGATGATGCGGGCATGTGGGTGGCCCGCAGACGCGTTGTTCCCACCGAGCGCACCGCCATCTCGCGGCTCGACCGGGAGTTTGCGCCGCGCGGGGTGGAGCTCAGGGTGGTCGATAGCCTGCAGCCGTTGAAGAGCCTCCGGAACACCGGCCTGCATGTCAGCGGCATCCGGCTGCGCAATGCCAGGGATTGGGAATAGGCCGGGCAACCGACCTTCCTTTCGCAGGATATGTGGTCTCCCTTTTCATCCAGAAATTTTGCTCTAAAAACAATCCAGATTTCTGACCAGATTCTCTGGAGTGATGTTCCATGTCCACCGAAGGTTCCGCCGTCGACACGTTGACGATCGAAGAGGCTGCCGCCGAGCTTGAACGGCTGGCAAAGGAGATCGCGCATCACGATGCGCTCTACCACGGCAAGGACCAGCCGGAGATTTCGGATGCCGATTACGACGCGCTGAAGCGCCGCAATGATGCGCTCGAGGCGCGCTTTCCCGAGTTGATCCGCGAAGACAGCCCATCGCGGCATGTCGGTGCAGCGCCCTCCGTCACCTTCTCGCCCGTCATCCACGCGCGGCCGATGCTGTCGCTCGACAACACTTTCTCGCAGGAGGACGTGCAGGATTTCGTCGCCGGCGTCTATCGCTTCCTCGGCCGGCTGCCCGACCAGTCGATCGCCTTTACCGCCGAGCCGAAGATCGACGGTCTTTCGATGTCGATCCGTTACGAGAATGGCAGGCTGGTGACGGCTGCAACGCGTGGCGACGGCACGACGGGGGAGAACGTCACCGCCAACATCCGGACCATCGCCGAGATCCCCAACGAGCTGCCGAAGGGCGCGCCCGCGGTCGTGGAGATCCGCGGTGAAGTCTATATGGCCAAGAGCGATTTCCTGGCGCTGAACCGGCAGATGGAGGCGGAGGGCAAGCAGACCTATGTCAATCCGCGCAACACCGCGGCCGGATCGTTGCGCCAACTCGACGCCAAGGTGACGGCGAGCCGCAAGCTGAAATTCTTCGCTTATGCCTGGGGCGAGATGTCGGAGATGCCCGCCGACACACAGTTCGGTATGGTGCAGACCTTCAAGGACTGGGGTTTTCCCGTCAATCCGCTGATGAAGCGATTGAACTCGGTCGCCGACATCCTGGCGCATTATGACGAGATCGGCCTCGAGCGCCCGGATCTCGACTACGACATCGACGGCGTCGTCTATAAGGTCGACAGTCTCGAGCTGCAGGCTCGTCTTGGCTTCCGCTCGCGTTCGCCGCGCTGGGCGACGGCGCACAAGTTTCCGGCGGAGCAGGCCTTCACCGAGGTCGAAAAGGTCGAGATTCAGGTCGGTCGCACCGGGGCGCTGACGCCGGTGGCGCGGCTGAAGCCGATTACGGTTGGCGGCGTCGTCGTCACCAATGCGACGCTGCACAACGAGGATTACATCAAGGGCATCGGCAATAGCGGCGAGCGCATCCGACCGGAGGAACACGATATCCGTGAGGGCGATACCGTCATCGTTCAGCGCGCCGGCGACGTCATTCCGCAGATCCTCGATGTGGTGATGGAAAAACGCGCGGCCGACGCCCGGCCATACGAATTCCCGAAGACATGCCCGGTCTGCGGTTCGCATGCCGTGCGCGAGGTCAACGAGAAGACCGGCAAGATGGATTCGGTGCGCCGCTGCACCGGTGGCTTCATCTGCCGGGCGCAGGCGACGGAGCATTTGAAGCACTTCGTTTCGCGCAACGCTTTCGATATTGAAGGGCTCGGTTCGAAGCAGATCGACTTCTTCTTCGAAAACGACGACGCGTCGCTGCAGATCCGCACCGCGCCCGATATCTTCACGCTGGAGAAGCGCCAGCAGCAATCGCTGACCAAGCTGGAGAATATTGACGGTTTCGGCAAGGTCAGCGTCGGCAAGCTCTATGCGGCGATCAACGAACGGCGCAGCATTGCGCTCCACCGCTTCATCTACGCGCTCGGCATCCGTCACGTCGGCGAGACCACGGCGAAGCTGCTGGCGCGCTCCTATGGCACCTATGCCGCCTTTGAGACGGCGATGCGGGAGGCCGAGACGCTTGCCGGCGACGCCTGGAACGATCTCAACGCCATCGAGGGCATCGGCGAGGTCGTGGCGCGGGCTATCGTCGAATTCTACAAGGAGCCGCGCAATGTCGAGGTGATCACCCGGCTTATCGAGGAGGTGACGCCCGAGGAGGCCGAGCAGCCGGTGACGACAGGCAGCCCGGTCGCCGGCAAGACCGTGGTTTTCACCGGCTCGCTGGAAAAGTTTACCCGCGACGAGGCGAAGGCGAGGGCGGAGAGCCTCGGCGCCAAGGTGGCGGGATCGGTCTCCAAGAAGACCGACATCGTCGTCGCCGGCCCAGGTGCTGGCTCCAAGCTCGACAAGGCACGCGAGCTTGGCGTGCAGACGATGGACGAGGACGAATGGCTGGCACTGATCAGCGGGTGAGGGGCTGACGGCAAGCCGCCAGCCCGTTTTCTCATAGCCTGAGCCGCGCCATCCCATAGGCGTCGACATACTCCCCGGATCGAAAGCCGAAGGCCCTTAGCAGGCCTTCCCGTTCGAAGCCGAATTTCCGGTAGAGGCCGATGGCGACATCGTTGTCGGTGTAGACGGTCAGTTCCAGCCGTTTGATATCAAGCCAGTCGTCGGCGGCGTCGACCATCGCGCCGAGCAGGATCCGTCCGAAGCCGCGGCCGGTGAAATCGTCATGCACGCCCATGCCGATACTGGCGACGTGCTGCCGACGGCCGGAGAGGCGGTTGAGGCCGCCATTGCCGACGATCTTGCCATTTTGGGTGACGACGAGGTTGAGCGCGCCTGGCGACGGGATTTCCATGTGCTTGCGAACCTCCTCGACCCGCTGGTAGGGCGGCCTCAAGGTGCCGGCCCTATAGCCCGGCAGATTTATGAGATCCGTGATCTCCTCCGCATCGGACAGGCGGACGGCGCGCACCAGGACGCCATCCGGCAGGCGCGCTCGGCCGCGAGGTTCATTCTCTTCGTTTTCGGACATTCATGCTCTCCATCGGTGTCAGGAGGAGAGCCGGTTTCCGAAAACCCTGCTCGCCTCGGCAGGGTTTCGGGATGATGATCGGATCGCTGCTAACGCGCCATCGCTCCCGCGTACCCTTCAAGGGTCGTGGTGTGATGGATAAGCGCTGCCATGGTCACGGAACTGATCATGGCGGCAAGTTTCGATATGGGGGTTAAAAAGTCAACCATGCGTCGTGTCGAATTTGCGCGGCCGGAAGCGGGGCGGTATTCCTGTTCCTGAAGAAACGATTCGGGTTGCTGATTTGAAGACCATCGCGATTGACTTCGAGACGGCGAACGAACAGCGCGGCAGCGCCTGTTCCGTCGGCCTTGCCTGGATCGAGGAGGGCAGGGTCACGCGCGTCGAAGAGCGACTGATCCGACCGCGGGAGATGCGCTTTTCCGGGATGAACATCGCAATCCATGGCATCCGGCCGGAGCATGTCGAGGACGCGCCCGAGTTTCCCGAGGTGATGGACGAGTTCGAGGAGGATTTTCGCGGCGCGACGATGATCGCGCACAATGCTTCCTTCGATTTCAGCGTCTGGCGGGCGAGCCTCGATCTCTACCGGCAATCCTATCCGGAGCTTACCTATCTCTGCAGCCTGAAGATGGCGCAACGAATCTGGCCGCATTTCCTCTCGCACCGTTTGAACCTGATCGCCGAGCATCTCGGCCTGCGTTTCGTGCACCACAACGCTGCCGAGGATGCTGTGGTCTGCGCGGCCGCGGCGATCGAGATGGCGAAAGCCGTCAAGGCCAACGCCGTTCACGCGATACCGGCGCTGATCGGCATGAGGCCCGGCCGGCTGACTGCGCGGGCCTACGAGCCCTGTACCTGCCGGAAAGGCTGATTCCTTCCACGAGCCCCATTTCTTGCAAAGCATGGGTGCATGCTTATCTAAAATGCGGATTATTCAGGGAGCCGCCATGTCCAGACTGCGCAATCTTCTCCTCGCCGCCTTTTCCTTCGCCGTCCTTTCCGCAGGCGCTGCCTCAGCCGAAGTCGTCGGCAAGGTCGGGGTCGACTGGATCGGCAACGACATCATTGTCGAGGCGGTCTCCGACCCTGAGGTCAAGGGCATCACCTGTCACGTCACCTATTTCGATCGCAGCTTGATCGACCGGTTCAAGAACGGCAACTGGTTCGAGGACCCGTCCAATAATTCCATCGCCTGCCGGCAGACCGGGCCGATCGAGATCGGTAGTATCGATCTGTCCAAGGATGGCAGCGAGGTGTTCCGCCAGGGCATGTCGCTGATCTGGAAGACGCTGGTCGTCAACCGCATCTACGATAAGACGAACGACACGCTGATCTATCTCGCCCATTCGCGCGAACTGACCGACGGCTCGGCGAAGATGTCGATCTCGACCATTCCGCTCTATGGGCAGAACGTTGTCTGGAAGAATGGGAAGCCGCAATAGAGCTTCTGCTGTGAGATATTTGGAAAGAGCGCTGCTTCCCTTTTTCTCTCATTGCAAAATCAAAAAGGCCCGGACGAGCCGGGCCTTCGAATTCCAGATATGGATAGCCCTCAGGCGGCCTGCGTCAGTTCGTCGGCAATGACCGTGTCGAGATTCAAGAAGCAGACCATGGTCTTTTCGAGCGCGACGATGCCGCGGCAGAAGGCGCGCTGGGCTTCCGGGATGATTTCCGGCGGCGGCTGCAGATCTTCGCTCTTGATGGTCATCATGTCGGAAACCTGCTCGACCAGCAGACCGACCAGCTTGCCCGCAATGTCGGTGACGATGATCGCCGAGCGCTCGGAGGGCTCGGTCATCTTCATGCCGAGGCGGCAGGCCATGTCGATGACGGGGATCACCGCACCGCGCAGGTTGATGAGACCCAGCACATAGGGCGGGGTGTGCGGCATCGGCGTCACCGGCGCCCAGCCGCGGATTTCGCGGATGGCCATGATGTCGATGCAGAACTCCTGGTCGCCCAGGTGGAACGAAACGATTTCGAGATAAGCGCCCGACTGCTTGATGGCGTTGTTGTTCATGGTCAGAATTCTTCCCAGTTGTCCCCGACGGGAGAAGCGATGACTTTGGCGGCAGTGCCGCCGTTGAATGCGACCGCGATTTTACCGATCAGGCTGCGCGCGGGTGATTGTCTCGAATGCGAGGCGGCAGGTCCCTCTCGCGGCGTTTGCCGGGCGCTCATGCCCTCGCCAGTCTTGAACTGCATGACCAGTTGCATCAGGTTTGCGGCGTCGATGCCGAGCCTATGGTCTACGGCGTTCGTCTGCGTGACCTGATCCATCTGGCTGATGGATGTATTGATTTCGTTCAGTCCCACGGATTGTTCGCGCGCAGAGGTTACGATTGATTTAACATGTTCATGGATGCGCAAAACATCTTCGCCGATCTGGCGAAGCGCTTCGTACCAGCCGGCGCCGATCATTGTTCCGAAACCTGGAAACGCCGCGCCGTCGAGCGTCGAAAGCCGCTGGCTGGCCGACAGGCTCTTGCGCGCCGCTGAGTTGGTCACGAAATACCCCTTCCGAAAACCGCTCGGATTCGTGTTTGTCTTCCCTCATGCGGAGTCCGGGGTTTTCGCCACGCGGCAGACATCATGTCAGAACGGCAGAAGAGCGCCGCACGCGATTGCTAATATAGATACAACGACTTAAGCCTTTGCTAACGATATCTATCTCGAAACTGCTTGTTCGGCTGAGAACACATCATCAAAACGTGTTGCTTTCGATTTTTAGCCGATCCGACCGAGGGCACGGCGTCGTCTCCGGTGAGACAATCGATCGCGGGTTAGAAAACATATTGTTGAATTGCGCCCGTTCGGTCGAGACTATAATCACGCGGGGCAAGGGGCGGGCGGTACATATCCGCCTGGATCGAGGATCATGCCAATGAAGACATTCCGCATCGCCGTCTGGATCGGTGTCCTGATACTTGCCGGGTTTCTTGGCGGGTTCACGTACTATCTCAACAGATCGGGGAATGTGGTGGCGGAGGCTCCCTTCGGCGTTCCCTTCACCCTGGTCTCCCAAAGCGGGCAGCCGATCACCGAGCAGGCGCTGCGCGGCAAGCCGACGGCGCTGTTTTTCGGCTTCACCCATTGCCCGGAAGTATGCCCGACGACGCTTTTCGAGCTGAACGGCTGGATGGAGAAGGTCGATCCGAAGGGCGACAAGCTGCAGGCCTATTTCGTGACCGTCGATCCGGAGCGCGACACGCCCGAGATCATGAACGAATACGTCTCCAACGTTTCCAAGCGCATCACCGGCATTTCCGGCGCGCCTGACAAGATCGCCGAGGTTATCAAGGGGTTCCGCGTCTACGCCAAGAAGGTGCCAGTCGACGAGAAGGATCCGAACGGCGACTATACGATGGATCACACCGCTTCGGTCTTCTTGCTCGATTCGGCCGGGCGCTTTTCCGGAACGATCGCCTATGGCGAAAACCCGGACACGGCGGTAAAGAAGCTGGAGAATCTCGTCAGCAAGGGGTGATGGTTTCAGCGTGATGGGGCGTTGGCTCGACCGATGGCGGGCAACGGAAACGGGAAAGACCGCCTATCGTGAGTGAAATCCGCCTTTACGTGACGACGACCGAAAGCAAGGCCGAACAGATCCTCGACCTTCTGAGTGCGGTCTTCGGTGAAGAAGACTTTGCCATCGGCACCACCGAGATCGATGAGAAGAAGGATATCTGGGAAGCCTCGATCTATATGATGGCCGAGGACGAGGCGGAGGTGCATTCCCGCGTCGAGGAGGCATTGAGGACCTCTTTCCCTGATGCCCGGTTGCAGCGGGAAGTCATCCCGGATGTCGACTGGGTGGTGAAATCGCTGGAGGGACTGAAGCCCGTCAGGGCAGGGCGCTTCCTGGTGCATGGTTCGCATGACCGCGACAAGATTCGCTCCGGCGACATCGCCATCGAGATCGATGCCGGCCAGGCCTTCGGTACCGGTCATCACGGCACGACGGCGGGCTGCCTCGAGGTGATCGATGCCGTGGTGCGCTCGCGCCCGGTCCGCAACGCGCTCGATCTCGGCACCGGCAGCGGCGTGCTGGCGATTGCGGTGCGCAAGCTCAGGAACATACCAGTGCTTGCGACCGACATCGATCCGATCGCGACGAAGGTGGCGGCCGAAAACGTGCGCCGCAACGGCATTGCCTCGGGCATCGTCACCAGGACCGCGCCGGGCTTTCATTCGACGGCCTTTTCCGAGCACGGTCCCTTCGATCTCATCATCGCCAACATTCTCGCCCGGCCGCTGATCCGCATGGCACCGAAGCTTGCGGCGCATCTTGCGCCTGGCGGATCGGTCATTCTCTCCGGCATCCTTGCCGGGCAACGCTGGAAGGTGATCGCCGCCTATAGCGGCGCGAGGCTTCGCCATGTCAGAACCATCTGGCGCAACGGCTGGGTGACCATCCACTTCGACCGACCCTAATGCGCGTCGCATAGAATTTGATTCATGCGACGCGGTTAGATCCTTGTTTTTATGCAATGTCGTCATCCCCAAACTGCTGCACGGTTTGGGCATGCGTCGCATCCGGAAACGGCAAAAGAAAAAGGCGGTGCCGATGGCACCGCCTTGGACCGGTCTATCCGGTCAATGCCCGCGAGCTCAAGGGGAGGAGCGCTCGAGCGGGCTCTACTGCATTCCAATAGGCCGGTCCGGGAGGGAGGAGACGGACTGGCTTCCAGGCTTAGAACGCGTAGCTGAGGGCACCCTTGTGGCGCGTGGCCCGCTGGCCGGCGCCGAGCAGCTTGAGGCTGTCCTCGTTCTGCGGGCGGCGGGCGCCGATCACGTGACGCACGGTCTGGCGTTCGCCAGCCTGCACCGGGCTGCTATATGCGAAGCGCGAGAGAGAGGCGGTCATTTCAAGAATTCCTTTGTTTGCAGGTTCATCGCGAACCGTTCGATGACGCCTATATAGCTATTCTGAAATGCGGAGGCAGAGGGTTTCGCTCATGGGAGCCATGCGGCCAATGCATAAAGCGTGCCAAATTAACTTTTGGCGTCACAGTTCTGTCAAAATGTTGAGCGGCCCCAGAGGTTTCGACTCGTTTGGTCGCTTTTTCTCCCCATCGGTTGAAATTTCGCTAACATGGCCAGCATCCCATTAACCGGATTCGTCTCAATCATTCGGGTTTCCAGCATGTTCCAGTCTTTCGAGGTTACCTCCACGCCGCAATTCGGCAGGGATCGTGTATCGGCGCTGCGGGCCGGTTTCGATACGCTCGGCATCGACGCCTTCCTCGTGCCGCGCGCCGACGAGTTCAACGGCGAATATGTTCCTGCAGGTTCCGAGCGTCTCGCGTGGCTGACGGGCTTTACCGGTTCCGCAGGCATTGCGCTCATCCTGCGCACGCAGGCGATCGTCTTCGTCGACGGGCGCTATGTGACGCAGCTTGCCGAACAGGTCGACGGTTCGGTCTTTTCTGGCGGCGATCTCGTCAACGAGCCGCCGCATGTCTGGCTTGCGGCAAACGGCAGCAACGGCCTGCGGCTCGGCATCGACCCCTGGCTGCATGCGGGTGCCGAGGTGCGCCGGCTGGAAAGAGCCCTTTCGCAGATCGGCGGCACGCTGGTCTTCCTGCCGCACAATCCGCTCGACAGGCTTTGGAGCGACCGGCCGGCCGAGCCGCTCGGCGCGGTCAGCATCCAGAACGTCGCGCAGGCCGGCGTGCTGGCGAGAGAGAAGATCGCGACGATCGCCGCCGATCTTTCGAAGAAGAATCTTGCGGCGGTGTTGATCGCCGATCCCTCTTCTGTCGCCTGGACCTTCAATATCCGCGGCGCCGACGTGCCGCACACGCCGCATCCGCTGGCGCGCGCCATCATCCATGCTGACGGCCGGGCCGAGATCTTCCTCGACAAGCGCAAGACCGGCATCGAGCCGGAGGCCTATCTCGCGCAGATCTGCACGCAGCTGCCGCCCTCGGCGCTGGAGGAGAGGTTGGCTGCCGTTTCGAGGGATGGCGGCCGCGTGCTGATCGACCCTGATGTCGCCTCCTATGCGCTGGCGGAGATCATCCGCAAGGCGGGCGGCGAAGTGGTGGAGGGCGCCGATCCCGCCAAGTTGCCGCGCGCAGTGAAGAATGACGTCGAGATCAACGGCTCGGCCGCCGCGCATCTGCAGGACGGTGCGGCGATGGTGGAGTTCCTCTATTGGCTGTCGCAGACAAAACCCGGCACGGTCAGCGAGATCGCTGCTGCCGAGCATCTCGAAGCGGCGCGCGCCCGCGTCGGCCAGAGCATGCAGAACCCGCTGAAGGACATTTCCTTCGACACGATTTCGGGAGCCGGCGAACATGCGGCGATCATGCATTACCGTGTGACGACCGAGACCAACCGGATGATCGAGGCCGGCGAACTGTTCCTGATCGATTCCGGCGCGCAATATATCAACGGTACGACCGACATCACCCGCACCGTCGGCATCGGCGCGGTGGCGGAAGAGCATCGGCGCTTCTTCACGCTGGTGCTGAAAGGGATGATAGACATCAGCACCGCGCGTTTCCCTAAGGGCACGCGCGGCTGCGATCTCGATCCGCTGGCGCGCATCGCGCTGTGGCGGGCCGGCGCCGATTTCGCTCACGGCACAGGCCACGGCGTCGGCTCCTATCTTTCGGTGCATGAGGGGCCGCAGCGCATCTCCAGGCTTTCGACGCAGGAACTGCTGCCCGGCATGATCCTTTCAAACGAGCCGGGCTATTACCGGCCCGGCAGCTTCGGCATCCGCATCGAGAACCTGATCTACGTGCGCGGGGCCGAAGAGATCGAGGGCGGCGATGCGCCTATGCTCGGATTCGAGACGCTGACTTTCTGCCCGATCGACCGCAGCCTCGTCATTCCCGAGCTGCTGACCCATGACGAACTGCACTGGTTCAACGACTATCATCGCCGCACCTGCGAGGCGCTGATGCCGCTCATCCATGATCACAATGTCAGGGCGTGGCTCGAAAACGCGACGCTGCCGCTGGAATACTAAGCTGGAATACTAAGATGTCTCGGCGCCGGCCCCGGGCCGGTGCTCAGAACCCGCCGGCATGGCGCCAGATCATCACGACGATCCAGGCGGCGACCAGCATCCATGTGTGGGTGAAGCGCAAGCCGATGAAGAGGGCGACGATCAGCGCCAGCTTCGATTCCCAGCCGCCGATGAAGAAGGCGGGTGCAACCAGCGTCGTCAGCACGGCGGCCGGCACGGCATTCAGCGCCGCCTCCATGCGCGGCGGAATGCTCTTCATGCGGGTGATGAGGATATATCCGCCGATTCGGGTGGCGAAGGTGGCAGCTGCTGCGGCGAGGATGACGAGCGCCATGTGAAGATCGAATTCCATGGCTCAGACCTCGTGCACTTCGGATTGAAGGGCGTCGGCTTCGAGATCAGGCTCTTGCTGCGGCAAAGGCAGCACGGCGGCGAGCACGATGCCGACGGCGGCGCCGAGGCTGACATGCCAGGGCGAGCCGACATAGCGGTAGGCGAGCACGGAAGCCACCGCGCTGACGAGCGCCACCGGTAGGAAATTGTCTCGCTTGCGGAAGCCGAGGACGATGCCAAGGAAATAAGCCGGCAGCAGGATGTCGAGGCCGATGGCCTTGGGATCGCCAATGAAGCCGCCGAGCATGCCGCCGGCGACGCTGATCAGCACCCAGGGGACGTAGATGATGATGGCGAAGCCGAAATACCAGGCGAAGGTGAGTTGCCGGCCGGCCTCGCCGCGCTTGACCGCTTCGGCGAATTGCGGATCGACGAGCAGGAAAAAGGTGAAGAATTTCTGCACCGGCGTGAAATGGCCGATGTAGCGCGCCAGGGCCGCCGAATAGAGCACGTGGCGGAAATTGACGGCGAGGATCGACAGCACGATCAGCCAGGCGTGGACATTGTGACCGAAGAGTTCGATACCGACCATCTGGCTAGCGCCGGCGTAGACGGTGGCGCTCATGAAGGCGGTTTCGGAGAGCGACAAGCCGTTTTCGACCGCAAGCGCTCCGAAGAGAGCGCCAAAGGGCGCGGATGCCAGCGCAACGGCGGAGCCACCCCGCAAACCTTCAACAAAGTCGGCGCGATTCATGCGATCTTGTCCAGTTGGAATACAAGTTTTCCCTTATGGTCTATGGCTTGCAACAGCAATTGAATTTCCTTGATTGACCAATCGATTTTGCTGAACCATCAAAGTCCCGATCGCATTCGGCAAAGAGGCAATGATGAAGAAGATCGAATTTTCGAAGGAGACGAAGGCGACGATCGTTGCCAGCATTCGCCGCTATTTCGAGGCCGAGCTCGACCAGCCGATCGGCGTGCTGCAGGCGGAATTCCTGCTCGATTTCTTCGCGGACGAGATCGGCGCCCATTATTACAACCAGGGCCTTCGTGATGCGCATGCGGCGCTTCTGAGGAAGATGGAGGACCTGGCCGAGGACATCTATCTGCTGGAGCGAGACGACAAGAGCAAAGGCACTGCTGCATAGTTTTAAGGCGTTCCTTGCGCATTTGAAGGGACGCGCGGCGCTGCAGCCGATAACGGGACGCGGCGGCGCCGCGCCCCGCAAAGATTGCGGAAGGCAGAAGGCGTCAGCCCTCGCGCTTCATCCTCTCCCGGCGGGCGATTTCGGCCTCGGAGGGCTGCGCCAGTTCGAACGTGCCTGTCTTGATTGCGCCAGCACGCTCGTAGATGCTCATGATGACGCCTGTCGTCGATACCGTGTTGGCGGTGAGCTTCAGCGCCTCCGGCTTGGCGCCTTGACCGAACAGGCGTTTGCCCGGGCCAAGCACGAGCGGGAAAGTCAGAAGCCGCAACTCGTCGATCAGGTCATGCGCCAACAGGGTCTGCAACAGGCCGCTGCTGCCCTGTGTCAGGAGGACGGGGCCATCCAGCTGCTTCAACCGGGCGATTTCGGCAGCTGCATCGCCGCGCAGGGCGACGGAATTTGCCCAGGTGAGCGGCTCTGCGGAAGTGGTCGCGACATATTTGGTCACGGCGTTGAAGACTTTGCCGATCGGATCGTCTTTCCCGACGAAGGGCCAGTGCGCGGCGAAGATTTCGTAGGTCTTGCGGCCGAGCAGCAGTTCGAAGGGATCGGTAAAGATCCCGCCCATGAACTGGCCCATCGGCTCGTCCCAATAGTTGACGGTCCAGCCGCCCTGAGTGAAGCCGCCGGTCGGATCCTCCCGCGGCCCACCGGGCGCCTGCATGACGCCGTCCAAACTCACGAAGGCGGCAGCAACTAACTTTCTCATCTCTCAACTCCCATTGTTGGTGCGTTCAGAGCCAAGGACGGATTGACTTGCACCGATCCGACATTCGATGCGATTTTTTCGGGCGTTATCCGAGCTAAACTAGCCGGCTAGGACCTTGGCGCTGTCGATGATCGCGATGCCATGCGCCTGCATTTCCTCGATGGCGGCGGCGACGCCTTCGGGGGTGATGCCGCGGCTTGCATCCTTGATGAAGCGCACGCGGACACCAGGCATCATCTCCAGCGCGTCGAGCGCAGAGAATTTGACGCAATAGTCGGTTGCCAGTCCGCAGACGTCTAGGTCGGTGACGCCCTGGTCCTCGAGGAAATCGGAAAGGCCGGTCGAGGCGTCGCGGTCATTGTCGCGGAAGGCCGAATAGCTGTCGATATAGGGATTCTCGCCCTTCTGCTGGATCAGGTCGATCTCTTCGGATTTGAGCTCGGGATGCAGTTCGGCATCAAGCGTACCCTGAATACAGTGGTCGGGCCACATCATCTGCGGTTTGCCCGACAGTTCCCCCATCTCGAAGGGGGCGGCACCCGGATGGGCGGAGGCAAAGCTGCCATGGCCAGACGGATGCCAGTCCTGCGAGGCGACGATCAAATCGTATTTGCCGCTATCGATCAGTCTGTTTGCGACGGGAACCACATTGTCGCCCTCCGGCACCGGCAGATTGCCACCCGGACAGAAGCCGTTCTGAATATCGACGAGCAGCAGCGCTTTCATCAAGGCCAATCCCTTCGCTTTATTGCAGTGCAAGACGCCAAGCACACTGAATGGATCAACTAGTGGATTTCCAGGCGCGGACGCGCAAGTGTTAATTCTGGCACTAGCGGTAGTAAGTCGTCGAAACAGAATGCTCTAATGCAATCATTGCGTTAGTTGGCGGCGGTTCTCGTGTTGAAATGGAGCGGAGGGATGGGGACGGCTCGTGCATGATTTCCGGATCGCAGCCCGCGACGGTGGCAATTGCCGGCAAATCGATCTGCCTGCGTAGGACGCCTTTGTGCGCATCGATGGATCGAGGCTCCCCCGGCAGAGCCCGGATCTTGGCCAGCTAGACGGCCGCCACGTCTTCGGCTGCGGAATCACCTGCTGCGGCGGAAGCGCCGTAGGTATTGCGGTAGGCCTGAAGGGCCGTCTGCATGTCGCTCAACACCTTGGTGAGGAGCGGATCGCTATCACCTGAAGTCTTGATGCTGTTCGGATCGGCGGCGAGGAATTCGGACTCGGTCAACTTGCCGTCGCCATTCGTATCCATCGCTGCGAAGACGCCCTTGGAATCGTCGTCGCTCTGATCGCTGCCGTCGCCCTGATCGTCGCTGCCGTCGGTCTTCTGCATGGACAGCATCAGCGACAGGATATCGGCGGTGATCTTCTTGACGATATCGGTGCTGCTGTCGTCGCTGTCGGTCGACGTCGAGGACGGCGAGGCGGCGGCCAACTCGTCCGCCGAAATGACACCGTCGCCATTCTTGTCGAGGCTGGAAAGTGGAGACTGGTACTGGGTCACTGTGCTGCCGAGAGATGAAACACTGGTCACTTGAACCTCCTTTGAAAAGTTCGTCGTGAAGCCTGCCTTTCATGGGCGGGCAGCCTTTGGGCTAAGCTGATTTGCGCAAAGCGTCAAAGCGACGTTTTGACAGGGTAGAAGTGCGATTGACGGCGCGGGGCGACGCACGTTAACCTTTCGGTTACCAAAACTGTCTCATTGGAATTATTGGCTTTTTTTGGCGACCCATGGGTTCTGGCGAGCGGAAGCACATGCGTGCGATAGCAGGAGATCGCGCCGGTGCGGCTTGCGGAAGGGGCGATGGGCGATATACCAGCTCTCCGCCGCTGCGGCATTTCGTCCGCCTTCTCGAAGCGCTACGCCAGGTCGATCTTGCTCCCTGCCGCGATTTCTGCCTTTCTTGCCTCAGCAGCAAGCCGGAGCGAAGCCATGTCCGAGCCCGATCCAGACGAAAAGATCGATGCGACGTTCCGCAACGGATCGCTGACGGCGGCCGGGATCATCCTCGGCTTCTCCCTTAATTTTATTAGTGTCTGGGTTTCCAATCCCAACGACTGGAGCCGCATCGATATTCCGCCGATGCTGTTTCTGACCATCGGCATCGCCGTCCAGGTGAAGGTCTTTGCCGATCTGCTCGCGCGCGATTCTCTCTTTGCCGTCAAATATGATCGGTCTCGCCGGCTCTTCCTGATTGGATTGGGAATCGTCGCCGCCGGAATCGGCATTGCCCTGATCAACGATATTCTCGGGCTCGGAAGGATGCGGATGCTCGGGTGAAGGTTTTCGCGCCGTGTTGATGCCAGGTCAAACGCGCTCGACGAACCCGTCCAAGACCCGCTTCTGTCCGGCCCGGTCGAATTCGATCGTCAGCTTGTTGCCTTCGATGCCGGTGATGTTGCCGTTGCCGAATTTCAGGTGGAACACGCGGTCGCCGAGCGTGAACCTCGACGGTTCCGATGAGGTCGATTTCGCCACCAGCTCGCCTTCGATGGTGCGCCCCTTGGGGCCGCTCTCGCCGTAGCCGATACGTTCGACGGCGTGGCCGGAGCGGGTGCCCCAATTGTCGCGCGTGGCATCGGTCTTGTTGGCCTGGGCGCGTTTCCAGCCGGGAGTGGAATAGGAGTTGGCGAAGGGTTCGGCCTTGTCGAAGCGGGACTGGCCGTAGCCGCCGCGACCGTAACCGCCGTAGCTCTGCTCCATTTCGGCGACCTCGACATGGGTTTCCGGCAGTTCGTCGAGGAAACGCGAGGGCAGGGTCGATTGCCAGAGGCCATGGATGCGGCGGTTGGAGACGAACCAGATGTGGCAGCGGTGCTTGGCGCGGGTGATGCCGACATAGGCGAGGCGGCGTTCCTCCTCCAGGCCGGCGCGGCCGCTCTCATCGAGCGAGCGCTGGTGCGGGAAGAGGCCTTCCTCCCAGCCGGGCAGGAAGACGGTGTCGAATTCCAGGCCCTTGGCCGAATGCAGCGTCATGATCGAGACGGCGTCGAGGTTCTCGTTGGTCTCGGCATCCATCACCAGCGAGACGTGTTCGAGGAAGCCGCGCATCGACTCGAAGCTTTCCATCGAGCGGATCAGTTCCTTGAGGTTCTCAAGGCGGCCGGGGGCTTCGGCACTCTTGTCGTTCTTCCACATGTCGGTATAGCCGGACTCTTCGAGGATCTGCTCGGCAAGTTCGGTATGCGGTGTGTTTTCAAGCAGTTCCTGCCATCGGCGGAAAGATTGAATCACGTCGAAGAGCGCCTTTCGCGCCTTCGGCTTCAGCTCGTCCGTCTCGATAATGTCGGCCGCCGCCGCAAGCATTGGTATATCGCGGGCGCGGGCATAGTCGTGCAGCGCACGTACCGTCGTGTCGCCGAGGCCGCGCTTCGGCGTGTTGATGATGCGTTCGAAGGCGAGGTCGTCGGAGGCTTGAGCGACCAGGCGAAAATAGGCCATGGCATCGCGGATTTCCAGGCGCTCGTAGAAGCGCGGGCCGCCGATGACACGGTAGTTGAGGCCGAGGGTGACGAAGCGGTCTTCGAATTCACGCATCTGGAAGGAGGCGCGCACGAGGATCGCCATGTCGTTCAGCAGATGTTTGCCGCGCTGGAGCTGCTCGATCTCCTCGCCGATGGCGCGGGCTTCCTCCTCCGAATCCCAGGAGGCGTGGACCTGCACCTTGACGTCATCGGGATCGGAGCGGTCGGTGAACAGCGTCTTGCCGAGGCGGCCCTCATTATGGGCGATCAGATGGGCAGCGGCGCCGAGGATATGTTCGGTCGAGCGGTAGTTGCGCTCGAGCTTGATCACCTTGGCGCCGGGGAAATCCTTTTCGAAGCGCAGGATATTGTCGACCTCCGCGCCGCGCCAGCCATAGATCGACTGATCGTCGTCGCCGACGCAGCAGACGTTCTGCGGCTCGCCCTTGGGGCGCTGGGCGAGAAGCCTGAGCCACATGTACTGAGCGGTGTTGGTGTCCTGATACTCGTCGACGAGGATATAGCGGAAGCGGCCGTGATATTCCTTCAAGAGATCCGGGTTCTTGCGGAAGATCGCGATCGGATGCATCAGCAGGTCGCCGAAGTCGCAGGCGTTCAGCGTCGTCAGGCGCGCCTGATAGGCAAAATAGAGATCGCGGCCGCGGCCATTGGCAAAGGCGCGGGCGTCGCCCTCGGGGATATCGGCGGGGCCGAGACCCTTGTTCTTCCAGGTGTCGATCATGCCGGCGAACTGCTTGGCCGGCCAGCGCTTGTCGTCGAGGCCTTCGGCCTGGATCAACTGCTTGATCAGGCGGACGACGTCGTCGGTATCGAGAATGGTGAAATCGGAGCGCAGGCCGACGAGCTCGCCGTGGCGGCGCAGAAGTTTGACGCCGATCGAGTGGAAGGTGCCGAGCCAGGGCATGCCTTCGACGGCGCCACCGACGAGCAGCGCGATGCGCTCCTTCATCTCGCGGGCCGCCTTGTTGGTGAAGGTGACGGCGAGGATCTGCGAGGGGAAGGCACGGCCGGTGTTGAGGATATGGGCAATGCGGGTCGTCAGTACGCGCGTCTTGCCGGTGCCGGCGCCGGCCAGCACGAGGACGGGGCCTTCCAACGTTTCGACGGCTTCGGTCTGCTCGGGGTTCAGCCCGGCGAGGTAATCCGGCCGCTTGCCACCGTCGCGAGCCGCCATGGCGCGCGCCGCGATGCCGCCGCCGGCGACGGGCGCCCTTTCGGCGGGTGCGGCAGGCGGCTGCGGCTTGCGCGCCATCTCGCCCGGCTCTTCGTCGAAGAAGGGCATATCGTCGAAACTATTGCTCATGGCGCGTAATGTAGTGATT
>NZ_JBFUAY010000111.1:0-17993 GCF_056406015.1 Rhizobium sp. P1_E1
GTTCAACGCGACATGATCGTCGAGACCTATCGCAGCGCCGCGGGGCAAATGATTTCGAGGGGCTCCCTTCATAGAATTTCGATCAACCGCACGGCGCACGGCAAATATGCCTATCGGCTTGGAAGCGGGGCATTCCGCAAAGTTGAGAGGCCGCCGTTCACCCTGGGATTTCAACCGGCCGCCACCATCCTTGAAGTCGATGGCGATGCGGCGGACTATATCTCGATCTTCCAGTCACCTGCGCTCTACAGCAGCATCGGCGGCTCTCGCTTCGATCCCGAGCATTGGGATAGTGATGCGCTGAGCGCGACGACTGATCCGACAACGCTGCAGGTGGCGCTCTCCCTTGCGTTCGCCGCCGAGAAGACCGGGCGCGACGACCCGCTTTTGATGCAGCATCTGGGGATGGCGCTCGCCTGCTGCGTTGTAAAGCTGCTAGGCGCCAAACCCGAAGTCGGCGATCGTCCGCTGACATCGGACAATCTCCGGCGTGTGATTGATTACATCGAGAACCTGCTTGGCAAATCCGATCTGAGTGTGGAGGAGCTGGCCGGGGTGGCCCATATGAGCCCCTTTCACTTCAGCAGGGAATTCAAACGGGCGGCCGGCATGGCACCGCATCGCTTCGTTCTCGAACGCAGGATCGAGCGGGCGCGACTTTACCTCGCCGATGGCAAGGAGACGCTTGCAAACATCGCTTATGCCACAGGCTTTTCCAGCCAGGCGCATTTCTCCAGCGTCTTTCGCCGGCTGATGGGGGCGACCCCGAAGGAATACCAGCGTTCGGTCCGTCTTTGAGCTAGCACCCGCCGATGGCAAATCAGCAATTTTGCGAAAGATAACCGCACGAATTTGAAATCTCTTGAGGCTGCGGTCTGCGAGGCTTTTCCGATCAGGAGGCCCCATATGACCGCTTTTGCGCAAACCAATCCGATTACCGACATCTGCTTTTTGGTCGAGGATATCGACAAAGCATCGTCCTTCTATGTCGAGCGGCTTGGCTTCAAACCTCGCCGCCGGGCTCCGGGCTTTGCCGATTTCAAAGGAGCGGGCGTGACGCTGGCGCTGTGGGAGATCGAACATATCGCCGAGAATACCGGCGTCTCAAGCCGCCGCGCCCCTCCAGGTGCGCACAAGGCCTGCGCGGCCATTGAGCTCGCCTCGCCAGAGCAGGTCGATGCCGCCTATGCGGAGCTGAAAGCTGCGGGCGTGCTCTTCCACGCACCGCCGCAGGACTATGTCTGGAACGCGCGATGCGTCTATTTCGCCGATCCTGACGACAATCTCTGGGAAATTTATGCGTGGTCCGCAGGCGGCCCGATTGGTGACATCGACCCGCAATAGCAAGCGCAATCGGCCGGTCGTCCAACAATCCAACAAGGGGAAGGCAAGCAATATGAACGGGGATGACAAACAATTCGTAGTCGGCAGGCGTACCGTCCTGAAGGGCGGAGCCTTTGCCCTTGCTGCAGCAACGGCAGGGATCAGCGTGTTCGTGCCGCGTCAATCGAATGCCGCCGCATCCAAGGTCGTCATCAAATATGACTGGCTGATGAGCAACGGACAGATAGGCGATATCGTCGCAGTCAAGCAAGGCCTGTTCGAGGCCGAGGGTCTCGACGTCGAGTTTTCCCCTGGCGGTCCCAATTCGGCAACGGTGCCGCCTGTGATCACGGGTGATGCGCAGCTCGGTCAATTCTCGGATTCGGCGCAGCTCCTTCTTGCCCGGTCATCCGGCGTGCCGATCAAGATCTTCGCCTGCGGTTTCCGCATGGCGCCCTTCGCCTTCTATTCGCTGCCCAAGGCGCCGATCCGCACCGTCAAGGATATGGTCGGCAAGCGCATCGGCATCCAGCCGACGGCCCGTTATGTCCTTGATGCCATTCTGCTGAAGAACGATATCGATCCCTCGAGCCTGACCATCACCAATATCGGCTTCGACATGACGCCGCTGATGACCGGCCAGGTCGATGCCGTGACCGGATGGATCACCAACACGCAGGCCCTTTCCATCATCGGCCCCGACCGCATCGATCTGATGATGAAGGACACGGGCCTTCCGTCCTATGCCAACGTCTATTTCGCCACCGACGATGCCGTAACCGGCCATGCCGAGACACTGGCAAAGGTGCTACGTGCCGTCGCCAAGGGCTGGGCCTGGACGCATGAACATCCTGAAGAGGCAGTCAAATTGACGGTAGAGGCCTATCCGCAACTCGATCTTGCCGTGGAGCTGCAGACGGTGCCGCGTATATTGTCGCTGAGCTTCGATGCGACAACAGGCAAGGATGGCTGGGGCAGCTTCGATCCGGCCGCTCTTGCCGAGCAGATTTCCGTCTACGACAAGATCGGCCAATTCAAGAGCGGCGCGCCGAAGCTGGAGGATTGCTATACGACTGCGATACTCGACATGACGGCGGGCGACCGTCCGAAGATTGCGTGAGAGCGGATTTGCCTGAAGCAGCGGCCATCGAAACCAGGGATTTGGCTGTCGGTTATGCCGGCGCTGTCGAGACGACCCGCATTCTGTCCGGCGTCGACCTCAGCGTCGGCAAGGGTGAGTTTCTGACCATTCTCGGTCCTTCCGGCTGCGGCAAGTCGACCTTGCTGCGTGCGGTGGCGGATCTTCTTCCGCCGCTTGACGGGCAGTTGTCGGTGCTCGGCAGGACGGCGTCGGAGGCGCGCCGCAGGCGCGAGGTCGCCTTCGTCTTTCAGGATGCAACGCTGTTGCCCTGGCGGACCGTGAGGGAGAATGTCGCGCTGCCGCTGCAGGTGGGGAAGAAGAGCGTCCCGCGATCGGTCGACCCGCGGCCCGACCATTGGATCGAACTGGTCGGCCTGTCGCATCTGGCCGACCGCTATCCGCATCAATTGTCCGGGGGCCAGCGCCAGCGCGTCGCCATAGCGCGCGCGCTTCAATGCGAGCCGGATATCCTGCTCATGGATGAGCCTTTCGGTGCGCTCGACGAGATCACCCGCGAACGACTGAACGACGAGCTTCTGGACGTCTGGCGCCGGACCGGCACGACCATCCTGTTCGTGACCCACAGCGTCATCGAGGCGATCTATCTCGGCGGACGCGTGCTGGTCCTGGCGGCCAATCCGGGCCGTGTCCAGGCGCTGATCGATCTTACACCGCTGAAAGACGAGCGTGGCCTCTGTCGGCGCGAGAGCCTYGATGTCCAGGAGACCGCAGCCCATCTGCGCCAATTGCTGCAGCAGGGGAGTTCGGCTGCATGAGGCACCGTCCGTTGTCATTCACCGAGGCGATCGGCCTTCCTGTTATCGGCGCCCTTTCGCTGGTACTTGCCTGGCAATGGCTGGTGCCGGCGCTCGGTATTCCCGGTTATATCGTTCCAACGCCGCTGGCGATCCTGCGCACGCTTGGCATCGAATGGCGCTTCCTTTTGTCGAATGCGATCCCGACATGGGGCGAGGCGGGCCTCGGCTTCCTCCTGGGCAATAGTCTCGCCGTGATCCTGGCGGTTGCCTTTGTCTATAATCCGCGGTTCCAGGCCGCCTATTTTCCCGTTGTCCTGCTCTTCAACACCATCCCGGTGCTGGCGCTCGCACCGATCATCATCCTGATCTTCGGCCTCGGCATGCTGCCAAAGGTCATCATCGCCGCTCTCATCTGCTTCTTCCCAACCCTGGTGAATACCGCCCGGGGCCTCAATCTGGCGACTGCGAGCGAGCTTGACCTGATGCACGTGCTTTCGGCGAGCGGGTGGGAGACCTTCTGGCGCTTGCGCGCCCCACGGTCCGCCCCCTTGCTCTTTGCGTCGCTGCGCATTTCGGCGACCACCTGTGTGATCGGCGCGATTGTCGGGGAGTGGATCGGTTCGAACCAGGGGCTGGGTGCCGTCATCATCCAGTCGACATTCAACTATCAGGCGGAAAGGCTTTTTGCCGCCGTCGTGCTCGCCTCTTTCTCCGGCATCGTCTTTTATGCCGCTGTTGCCCAGATCGAGCGGATTTTCCGTCGGCTGCATCAGGGGCAAGGCTGAAACCTCGGCGCGAACGAACGCCGCCTGGGCAAACTGGAGGCGGCCGAAACGCTGACGCTTTCCAGGATATGGCAAGGCCTCCCGCTGTTCTCTGCGGGAGGCCTTGCGCCTTGCTACTCGTCCGCGGTCTCCCGGATGTCGGAGAGATCGATGCCGTGAGTGTCGAACCACCAGTCGGGACTCATCTCGGGATGCCGGTCACGCAGACGCAGATATTTGGCGCGCAGCCGCTTCTGGCGCTCGACCTCTTCTGTGAAGAAAGGATGATCGAGCGTGCCGCCCATCTTGTGGATGCGACGGAGCAGTTTTCGCAAGACGTATCCCTGCTCCTTGTTGCCCGGCCGGTAGCCGCTTTCCACGATTGTCATGACCGTCTCGCACAGCGTTCCGAGCGCATCGTCCTGCGGTGTGCCGTTGACGATCATGTCGAGACGCTCGAGGCCGAAGCCGACGTCGATGCAGCTTCCAAGCGGATTGACGATGTTTCCGATCTCGACGCCGTCCTTATAGAACTCGGTGCAGTATCCGCTGATGCTGCCATCGCTCCACATGCATTCCGGATCCGGCACGATGGGCACACGCCCGCCATAGAGCGGCGTCCATTCCACCAGACGATCCGGATGGATCGTCACATGATCCGGCACGAGCCCCAGCGTTCCCAGAAACTCGAGCCAGAAATCGATGGCGCTGCCGACGGTCATTTTCCTAAACGAGAAAAGGCCGAGCATGGTGAAATGGAGAAGATGAGTTCCGTCGCCGATCTCGTCGAGGTCGCCCATACGCAGGCAGGCCTGGCTGTTTGCGACGGTTCCACTATGGGAGGGATCGGAGAAGAGGGGCTTGTACTGCTGCATTCCAGCGCTGCAGAAGAGCGTGGTATCGTCATGCGGCCGTACGGATTCGATGCGTATGAAATCAATGCCCTTGGAAAGGCAGAAGTCTTGATATTTCTGGATCAGGCGTCCCGCGGTGACATAGGCAACCTCCTTCGTTGTTCGAGCCTTCGGAAAATATAGAGGTCTCCGGCGCGCAGGGCAATCCGCTGCTATCGGAGATAAGCCGGATCGGCGCTATTGATCATTGTCTCACTTGAGACTAAATATAACATCAAGTGAAAAGGACCATGACCATGATGGGATTTGCAGTCATCGCCGATGTTCTCGGATTGCCCGCCAGGGAGCCGGCGTCGCGTTCGGCCTTCGGCCTGCTCTCAAGCATCGAGGAAGGTTTGCCGGTCAAGGCGCTTGATCGCATGGCGCTGCTCCTGGCGCCTGATGATACCCAGTTCAAATACCGGCTCGTTCCAAAGGCCACCTATGAGCGGCGCAAGTCCAAGCATCGGCTCTCTTCCGACGAGGGCATAAAGCTCGCGCGTCTGGCGCGCGTCTGGGGATCGGCGCTCGATGTCTGGCAGACCGAGACCGAGGCACGTGATTTCCTGTTTCGTCCGCATGCGATGCTGGAGGACAGGCGGCCGATCGACGTGGTCATCCAGAGCGAGATCGGCGGCGAACTCGTGCTCGATATCCTCGGAAGCCTGAAATACGGCAGCGCTGCGTGAACGCACAGCATCTCGACCGCACGCTGACATCCGTCCGCATCGGAGATCCCAGTGGAACCTATCCGATCTTCGACGCCACCGGCTCGACCATCGCACCGGGCCGGTGGAACACGTCGGGCAGCCCGATCATCTACACGAGCGAACACTATTCGACCGCGCTGCTGGAAAAGCTCGTCCATGGCAGCGGGAGGCTGCCGCCCAAACAGCACTATGTCACGATCACCCTGCCGCGGGGGCTAAGCTACGAGGTCTTCTCCGAGCCCGCGCTGCCCGGCTGGGACAGCATGCCGGCAAACGTCAGCAAGGCTTTCGGCGAACGCTGGTACCAGGAAAAACGTAGCGCCATCCTACTGGTGCCAAGCGTCGTCGCCCGCGTCGACCGCAACATATTGATCAATCCCGCCCACCCGGAATTCCCCTCAATCACGACAAGCCTCCACCAACCCGTCTTCTGGGATCGCCGTTTGTTCGGCATCTGATGGGTTCGGGGCAGGCTAACGTTCTTGCATCGCTTCCGAAGCAACTTCAGCCAGCGGCGAGTAGAGATATTCGAGGATGCGCCGGCTGCCGGTCTTGACCTCAACGGTGACGGACATGCCCGGTGAGAGCGCAACGCGCGTTCCGCCGATGTCGATGCTTGCGACATCCGGCTTGATGGTGACCGGGAAGACCAGGTTCTGGACACGTTGCGCATTGCCGATCGGAATCATGCTCTGCAGCTCCTTGGCCGGCTGGCCTTCGAGCTGCTGCGCATCAGGCTCCGGAATGGCGTCGGTCGCGACTCTGGTGACCTTGCCGTTGAGGATGCCATAGCGGGTAAAGGGAAAGGCTTCGACCTTGATGACCGCAGGCTGTCCCGGCGAGACGAAGCCGATGTCCCTATTCGGCAGATAGGCTTCGATTTCAAGAGAGGCGTCGTCCGGGACGATCCGCATCAATTCCGCGCCCGCTGTCACCACCTGGCCGACCGTGGTAATGGCCGATGTCTGGACGATGCCGTTGATCGGGCTTTTGATCGTCATCGACTCCAGCCGCTTGGCCGCCTTGACCAACTGCTGTTCCTTCTCGTCGATCTCTCGCGATGCCTGCGCCTGTTTCTGAGCGTTGTCGGCGACGAAGGTCTTGATGGCTTTCAGGCCTTCACTCGTCGCCGCGACGATCGCGGTTTCGGCCTCTGCCCGCTGACCGATCTGCTCTGCAAGGGTTGCCTCTTCCTTCTGCCTGATCTCGACGGCGTCGATGACGCCAGATCTCGAGCCCGCGCTGAGATCGACGAGATTGGAGCGCATGGTGACACGATCTGCAAGCGTTGCCACCAGAGCCCGCTGGGCGGTGACCATCTCGGTGTACCTCTTCAGCGCGGCGAACTGCTGATTTCGCTGGGCCGCGAGACTGTCGAGTGTCGATGCGAGTTGCTCGAGATCGGAAGTGTAGAGCAGCGCCTCCCGCGTGCGGATCTCCGCCGGGATGGAATCAGAAAATTCTGGGACGATCTCAATCCTTCGCGTTCCGCTCCAGAGATCGCTGCGCTGCCAGGTGTTAACCTCAGCCAATGCCGCGCTGCGCCTCGTGACCTCTGCCCGCAATGCCGCGAGGCTGGTGGTCAGCGTGTTGACCTCGGCCCGGGCTTCGGTCGGGTCAAGCTCGACGAGAATGTCTCCGGCTTCCACCATGGCGCCATTCGAGACCGGAACCGCGATCGTCTTTCCGACTTCGATCGACTGGATCACCTTGACGCGTCCCGTCGGCTGGATTTTACCCTGGGCGGTCGCGACGATGTCGAACGTGCCGATATAACTCCATGCGAGCGCGCCGGCGGTGAGCAGGCAGATGAACCAGATCAGCGCCGTGCGGATCGGCGAAGCCGGTGTTTCGAGAATCTCGAGTGCTGCCGGCAGGAACTCGTTGTCCACCTGCAGTCGCTTCTGTGGCTTCGGCGGAAGCCGGGGAGGTTGGACGGCCTGGTTCATGACTGGATTGGCCCCGTCTGCAATTGCCACAGATGGGCATAGAGCCCGCTCGGGCGGGCAAGCAGCGTCTCGTGTGTTCCCTCTTCGACGATGCGCCCGTCCTTCATGCCGATGATGCGGTTGCAATGCCGCACGGTTGCCAGGCGATGGGCGATGATGATGACGGTGCGGCCGCGGACGATCTCGCGCATATTGCCGAGAATGATGCGTTCACTCTCATAGTCGAGCGCGCTCGTCGCTTCATCGAGAATGAGGATCGGCGGATTGGTCGCAAGGGCGCGTGCAATGGCCAGACGCTGCCTTTGTCCACCRGAAAGATTGGCGCCGCGCTCCTCGATCAGCGTGTCGTAACCGCGCGGTAGTTTGGCGATGAACTCGTCGGCGCCTGAGAGTCGCGCCATCTGGATGGCGGCCGCCCGCGACATGGCCGGATTGACCATGCAGATATTGTCGTGGATCGTCCGGTTGAACAGCATGTTTTCCTGAAGCACCACGCCGATATTCGACCGCAGCCAGGCCGGATCGACCTGGGCTATATCCTGGCCGTCGACGAAGACCTGGCCGTTGTTCGGGATATAGAAGCGCTGCACCAGCTTGGTCAGCGTCGATTTGCCGGAGCCGGAGGGGCCGACGATGCCGATGACTTCGCCCGGACGGATGGAAAAGCTGATGTCCTTGAGAACATCCTGGCCATCCGGGGAATAGCGGAAGTTCACCGACTTGAAGCCGATCGCGCCTTTCGGCGGCGGCAGGCTGACGGCAACGCTTGGGCGTGGCTCCTGCGGAGCGTTCAGAATATCCGAGAGCCTGGCGACGGAGACCTGCACCTGCTGGAAATCCTGCCAGAGCTGCGACAGGCGCAGGATCGGCTGGGAGACCTGACCGGCGATCATGTTGAAGGCGACCAAGGCGCCGACACTCAATTCACCGTCGATGACCGCCTGTGCGCCGAAGAGCAGCAGGGCGGCTGAGGTGATCTTGTTGACATACTGGATGGTGTTCTGACCCTTGGCCGCCAGCATGGTCGCCAGGAACGACGAGTGCACATAAGCAGCCAGCCGCTCTTCCCATTGCGAGGAGACCACCGGCTCGACCGCCGATGCCTTCAGCGTCTGTATGCCGACGACGGTCTCGACGAGCAGTTGCTGGCTGAAGGCGCCGCGCTCGAACTTCTCGTCGATCCGCTCCTTGAGGAACGGGCGGATCAGAAATCCGATCGCCATGTAAAAGGGAATGGAGGCGACGACGATCCAGGCGAGCTTGGAGGAATAGGAAAACAGCACGAAGATGAAGATGATGGTAAAGATCAGGTCGAGGCCTGAGAACAGGCCCTGACCCGTCAGGAAATTGCGGATGGTTTCGAGCTCGCGGACTCTTGCGACCGTCTGGCCGGTGGCGCGGGTCTCGAAATAGCTGAGCGGCAGGTTCAGGAGATGCCGGAACAGGCGGCGGCCGAGCTCGACATCGATGCGGTTCGTCGTATGCGACAGCGCATAGGTTCTGAGATATTGCAGCACGACGTCGAACAGCCCGACGGCAGCGAGGCCGACGACGAGGACGATCAGCGTCGAATAGCTGCGATGTGCCAAAACCTTGTCGACGACGACCTGGAAGAACAGCGGCGTCACCAGCGCGAAGATCTGGATGACGAGCGAGGCGATCAGCACATGGCCGAATGCCCGCCGATAGCGCCAGATCGCCGGCAGGAACCAGCGGAACCCGAAATTCTGCTGCGAGGCACCGGGGCCGGCAAAACGGCGCTGGACCAGGATGAACTCGCCCGAGGTCAGCGCGAGAAGCTCCTCGGCCTCGACATTGCGGACGGAGAAATCGATGGGATTGATCAGCCGATATCGCCCCTCGGCTGCTACCCCAGCGAAGACCGCGAAGGTGCCGTCCTTCAGCGAGGCGAGCGCCGGCGCCGGAAGGGTCGTCAGCCGTTTGGCGTTATCGACGCGGACAGTGCGCGCCTTCAGGCCGACGATCTTTGCTGCGCGAAGCAGGTCGTCGCGTGTGGCCGGCATCGTCAGCGCCAGCTCACGGATCAACGTTTCCGGGCGTGACGCGATCCTGAAGTAACCGGCGACAGCAGAGATCGCCGCCAGTCCGCTGTCGGCGACTGCTGCTTCGGGTGCGTTATTTGATTCGCCATTGCTCTCCGCCGCCACCGCGTTACGGTCGGGTGCTGTCTGAATGTTTACCATGTTCGGGATCAACGAAAGGCGGATATGCCGGCTCTGCAAAGCGCCGGCATGAGGCAGGGGATCGTGTTATGCGACATTGGCCGCCTGACTGGACCGTACGGCGAGCATGGCATCACCGACCAGATATTGGTTGGTGCCGTTGACGGTTTGATAGGAGCTGGTGCCTGCGATCATGGAACCATCGGCGAAGGATTGTGTCCCATCGCTGCTCGGTATCAGGTTGATCAACCGGATGCCAGCATCCGTCATCGTCTGCAACTCGCCGGCATCGCTGACGCCGTTTTGGTTGAGATCGCGCCAGACCCTGAATTCGCTCCAACGGTCATCGTTGAGATCGAGGACGTTGTCGCGGTTGGTGTCGAACGCACGCCGCAGGCCGTCAAGATCCGAGGTCGACTCGTTACTCCAGGCGCCAAACGCCATTTCCAGCCCCTGGTCAATCTTCCCATCGGGACCTGCCAATCCGTCGGCACTAAGATCGATTGCGAGGAAGCCGTCCTGTGGACCGACCCAGGCGGATTGATCGGCCACACCATCGCCATCCCAATCGAAGCCCACCGATGTGGCGAGCGAGTCAAGAGGGCGAAGATCGACATGGCCATCGCCATTAAGGTCCAAAAGAACGGGACTGGTGCCTCTCGCGATAACACGCCCTTGTGAATCGTACTTTTTCCACCAATCCAACTTGCCATTTTGGTCGGAATGGTACTCGTACTCTATGCGGGTACCATCATCGAAATAGGTGTCCCCACTGGTCCTGATGCCGTACCTGTCATAGCGGATTATCAGCGTTTTCCAGGTCTGGTTATTCAGATAGTCGCGGTAGTCGTGCACCCACTTCTTTGCTTCGTCCATTTGCGTGAAAACGTGCATGAGGACGTTCGATGATGAATACGATTCTGTCGTATACCGCCAATTACTGGCGTTACCGACGTCATAAGTCGTCTTGTCCGTTTGACTGTTGTCGAAGGTCGTTTCTTCGTAAGTCGTCTGTCCGGCGCTATTCTGAATCACGAGATGGTATGACCAGTTTCCAGCGTTCGCCCGATCCCACGCCTCGTAGCGCTTGCCGCCGTTGTCGTAATAGGTGTTCTGAATGGTGAGCTGGCCGCTGGCATTGTAGGAATAGTCGACGCGAGACCATTCCACCGCATTGGCGGGATCGTAGCTGGTGATATAGCGTGTGCTGTCATCATTGACTTGATCGACCCCAACCAGCCTATTTGCAGTGTCATAAGACTGCTTGATAGTCGACCATGACTGAGTGCCGGCAACATCATAGGCGGTCTTCGTTCCGTTGTCGGCCGTTTCAAGCTTGTAAGTCAGCTGTCCAGCCGCATTGTAGTTCTGTTGCACCTGCGACCACGCCGCAGCATTCGATGGATCGAAGCTGATCTCGATCCGCGATCCGTCGTCGTAAAACTGCTTTTCCAACGTCTTGTTGCCGGCAGTGTCATATTGCTGCTCGACACTTTTCCACGTTTGCGCACTCAGCGGGTCGTAGAAAGTGACGGTTGTCAGCAAGCCGGCCTTATTGGCATTGGCGACACTCAGTTGCTTGCCGCTCGCCCCGTCATAAGTCGTCGTCACGGAGCTTCCATCGGCCGCGACGATGGTCTCGGCGGTCTTGCGGCCAGCCGAGTCCGTCGTGAGGCTGGAGGAAAGCGAGCCGAGCGCGGTGACGACATTGACGGTCGTCTGCGTCATTGCACCGCTGGCGTTGAGATCGACCTTGGTCAGGGTGATCGAGCCATCGGCATGCGTCACCGCCGTCTCGGTATGGTCGATGGTGCCGTTGTTGCCGGCATCCTTCGACAGCGTGGTGATCAAGCTGTCGGCACTGGTTGCGATCGTACCCTTGGCCGTGACCGTGCCACTGGCGTTGGTTTCCGTCACCGCCGTGACGACGGAGCCGTCGACCTGGATGGTCGACTGCATCACCGTCTCATAGACACCATTGCCGTCATAGTCGTATTTGGCGATCTTGGTGCGGCCATCCGCTGACGTGGTTGTCTCGATCTTGGCGGCGATCGCCTGGGTCCAGTAAACGACACCTGGCGTCAGGTTGGAGGCCATTCGCGCGGTTGCATTGTTCGTGACAACAGAGACCGATGCGCCAGTGGAATCGACGGTGACGGTCTCGTCCTGATCGGGGGTGCCGTCGCCGTTGATATCCTTCGACGTCGTCCTCACCCTGCCGTCGACCGACGTCTGGATCGTCGTCTTGGCGGCTAGCGTGCCGGCCAGAAGATCCGTATCTGAGATCACCGTCGTGCTGCTTCCGTCGGCATTGGCGGTAAAATTCGTCACCCGCTGACGGTCGAGCGTGCCATTGCCGTCGAGATCCCAGGTGGTCGTCGTCACGCGGCCGTCGGCGGATACGACGACGGTCGACTTGTCCTTGACCGTTGTTCCGCCGGCCTTGAAGTTGGTGGTGACCGAGGTCTGGATGCCGGAATTGGCGGTGACCGTCTCCTGACGCTGATCGACGACGCCATCGCCGTTGCCGTCGCGGTCGATGGTGACGGTAAGCTTGTCGGCGCTGGTGAGGGTGACGATCTTACCGATCAGGGCGCCGCCACTATTCCTGGTCTCGACGGTCTCGCGAATGGCGCCATCCGCCAGCACGGTGGTCGTGTCGGTGACGGTCTGGTTGCCAAAGCCCGGACGCTCCTGGCTGGATGTTATGATCAGGCCGTTCGCGCTTATCGTGGTGGTGGTCCTGGAGATCAGTGAACCATCAGCCGCCCTCTTGCTTTCCACCGTCCTGATCTTGGTGCCGTCAGTTTTCCCGGCGTCATCCTTTTTCAGGGTCGTTTTATCCGTTGCGATCTGGCTATAGGAGCCGGTGCCGGTCGGATCAGCCTTGGTGGTGATGGACAAGCCCTTGGCGTCCGTTTCGACCAGATATCTGCTGGTCAGCGTCGTGCCGGTAAAATTGCTGACCGTCTGCGTCTTCGAGCCATCGGCGTTGAGCACGGTTACGTCGGTCCGGCTCTTGTCAAAGGTAGTGCCGCCACCGGTGCCGGCGGTATCCCATTTTGTTGTGACGGTCAGGCCGTCTCCGGACACTTCGGTCAGCGTGATGCTCTTGGTGACACCGCTGACGATATCCTTCGTCGTGGTCGCCGTGCTGCCATTCGCTTTCAGAACCGTCGTGTCGGTCGTCTTCTTGTCGACCGTGCCGTCGCCATTGCTGTCGTATTCGACAGTCTGGGTCAGGCCGTCGGCAGAGGTCGTGACGGTCTTCGTATCCTTCAGCGCGGCATTGGCGCCGAAGTCACTGAGGGTTTGGATCGTCGAGCCGTTGGTCTGCTTTGCTGTGACCGATTTTTTGTCGACGATGTTATCGCCGTCAACGTCGGTGGTGACCGTGGTCGTAAGACCGTGTGCAGCGACCGCGGTGACGGCCTTGCTTTCCAGCGTCGTCCCATCCGCCTTGAAGTATGATAGGGTCTGCTTCGTGCCGCCATCGGCGTTGAGAACGGTGATGTCGCTCATGGAGCGAACGGTCGCCCCATCGGCATCGGCCCAGCTCACCGTCTTGGTCAGGCCGCTGGCTCTGACATAAGCCGTCGTGCGCGAGATCAGCACATCGCCGGTGCCCTTCTTCGAGATTGTCTCCGTGCGGCTACCGTCCGCGTTCAGCACCGTGACGTCAGTGGTGACGAGTTCGAAGTCGCCATTGCCGTCAAGGTCGGAACTCGAGGTGTTCGACAGCCCGTCATCCGAGGTGGTAACGACGGCCTGGCTTTCGAGCACGTCGAGAGCCTTATATTGCTTGACTTCGTCCTTCCGCGTTCCAGCATTGTCGATGGTGATCGTTTCCACGAAGTCGTCAACGGTATCGGCGTCGATCTTCGTGGTCACTGTAGTTGTTTTCTGGTCGGCACTGACCTTAATGATCTTTTGCGAGATCAGTGTGGCGTCGGAGGCCTTCACTGATTCGGTCGTGGTGACCGATCCGGCCGATTCGAGCGGCGTTTTCTTCCACGACAAGGTTCGATCGATCGTGCCATCGCCATCCAAATCGTAATCGGTCGATCCGGAAAGGCCGTTGAGGTTGGTCGTCACCTTCGTCGAGTTTGCGAGCGTCGTTCCCCGGAAATTCGATACGGTCTGGAACTGCAGTCCATAGGTGTCGAAGGTTGTGACATCGGTCGTCTTGGTATCGACCACCTCGTCGGCGTTGATGTACTCGCTCGTCGTGATCGACATGCCGTTGCCGCTGGTGACGATCGTCTTCTTGTTAAGACGCGTGGCATCGCTGCTGGTCAGAGAGATCGTCTCGGTCGTGCTGCCATCTGCATTCAGCACTGTCTGGTCGCTGGTGATCCGGTCRCCGACGCCGTCGTGATTCAAATCGGCCGACACGGTCTTGGTCAGGCCATTGCCGCTGATGTCGGTGATTGTCGTGCTGATCGTCGATGCATCCGCTGCGTATTGCCKCTCCCAGATGTTGACATTGCCGCTGACCGAGGTCGTCTCGACCCGGCGTGTATCGGTCCTGCCGTCGCCATCCGCATCCGTCACGATGGTGGTGCTACGGCGATCGGCGCTGACTTCAGTGACGATCTGAGAGTTGAGCGTTCCGTCGGCGCTCGTGCTCCTCACCGTTTCAGTGCGCTTGCCGGTGCTGTCGAGAACGATGACGCTTTTCGTGGTATCTTCGAAGACGCCGTCGCCGTTGGCATCGGTCTTGACGGTTTGGGTCAGACTGTTGGCCGTTGTGGTCGTAATAGTCTTTCCGGTCAGGGTGCCGTTTCCGCTGGTCGACGTCACGTTTTCCGTGCGACTGCCGTCGGAATTGGTGGTGATGACATCCGTCACCACGAGATCGTTGACGGTATCGCCATCGGCGTCGGTATACGTCGTCTTCGACAGACCACCGGCCAATGTTTCGGTGATGGTCTTTCTGACCAGCGAGCCGTCGCTGTTGAGGGCGCTGACTGTGTTGGTCGTCTTTCCGTCCGTGCCAATCACAATCGTGGTCAGGCTGTCGTTCTTGGTGTCGCCGTTCGCATCCTCGGCGATCGTGATCGACTTGCCGTCGAGGCTGGTCGTAGTGACCGTCTGCGACAGCAGCGTACCGATCGTCCCGGTCTTGGTGCGATGCTGGATCGTCTGCGTCCGGTTGATGGCGTCGATTACCGTCACATCGGTATCGGTGAAATCGATAACGCCATCGGCGTTCACGTCGCTATTAGCCGTCGTCGACAAACCATTGGCGGTGGTGATCGTCGTCGTTTTCGAGCGCAGAATAGAGGATGCGTTGGTGTTGTAGGTCGAAGTGACGAGCGTCACGTCGCCTGATGCTGCTGTGGTAGATGTGGTGACAGTTTTGGTTTCGCGGGGTCCGTTACCGTCGGCATCGACCGATACAGTGATGGTGCGGCCGTCAGCACTGGTTGACGTGTCGACCTCTGATAGAACCTTGCCGTTGGAGCTGCGGTCAATCGCTGTTTTGGTGCGGCTGCCATCCGCCGCAACTGTGGTGGTCTCGGTGATGATATCGTCGTAGACGCCGTTGCCGTCGCGATCGAGGCTGGTCGTCTTCACCAAGCCGTCGGCGGACGAAGCGACCATCGACTTCTTCAGGAGCGTGCCGTTGACACTGAGCTGTTCCGTCGCCGTCGTGGTCGATCCATCGGCGTTCTGGACGTAAGTCTGGCGTTGGTCGACGGTGCCGTCGCCGTCCTGGTCCACGCTGGTCGTCACCGTCAGATGATCGGCGCTGGTAACCGTCGTAGTGCGATCCTTCAGCGATCCGTCGGCATTGAAGTTGGAGACGGTCTTCGTCTGGACGCCGGCAGCATCGATAGCCAGGACGTTGGTCTGCGAGCGGTCGAAGGTGCCGTTGCCGTCGTCGTCGAACTGCGTCTGGACGCTTTTTCCATCGGCGCTTGTCGTTACGACATTGCGGAAGGCCAGGCTGCCGTCCGCATTGTAGGCAAGGATCGTCTTCTCTACCGAGCTGTCGGCCTTCGTTACGCTGGTTGTCTTGACGATATAGGCGGTATCATCGTTCGCCAATGTGGCGTCGCCAACCGTGCCCGTCGTGCCGTCGGAGCGGGTAAAGGTGGTCGTTCCTGTGATGGCGGAGCCATCGTCATAGGTTTGGCCGCTGCCCTTCGGCGTCAGGTCGATCGAGGTGATGCCGAGGCTGTCAAGGGTCACCAGTTGACCGTTCACCTCCACCCGGAATTTCGACCATTGGGCATCGCCAGCATCGAGTTTACCGTTGCCGTTGGTATCGAAGACATGCTTCAGCGCCTCGAGGTCGCTCGTCGCCGAAGAATCCCACTCGGTGAAGGCGAATTCGCTCGACTGGGTGATCTTGCCATCGCCATTCGCGTCGATGATGAGAACGCCGGTGCCGGTTCCCGCCCAGGCGGTGCGATGCTGGTAGCCGTCACCGTCGAGATCCAGGAATTTAGACGAGGTCGACAAGGTCTCGACGCTTAAGCCGTTGCCGCTCAAATCAAGAAGAACCGGCCTCCGGGATGAACGCATCTCAGACTGTTCATGACGCTGATCCTGGATATTGCTGCGGGACGAAGACGTGCTTGAACTGCTGCCCGAGGATCGAACCGATTGTTGTTCATTACGCTGCGTTTGTACATTTGAACGCGCAGAACCACTGCCCGAACTTCCACCGGTGGATCGAACCGATTGCTGTTCATTGCGTTGCGATTGTATATTCGAGCGGGAAGAACCGCCACCCGATCTCATGGATTGCTGTTCTTGGCGCTGCTGCTGAATATTGGGCGGATCCGAAACGCGCATCACCGGCGCTGAATGTACGGTTACGGCACGCTCGTCCCGTGCTTCAAGTGAGAGTGCAGACCTTTGGTCGGCCGCGAGTACTATCGCAGCCCGCTCGTCCCGTGCTTCAAGTGAAAGCGGGGATATTTGGCCGGCCGCGAGTGCTGCCGCCGCCCGAAATCCACTCCAATCCTCGGGACGCATCTGCTCCTTGGGGGTATCAAAGCCTGCGTGGTCAGGCAACGCATCCATATCTTTTTGCTTTATCGCGGGAGCAGTATACGCAAACTGACGGTTTATATAGAATCCTGGATTCCAGGTCGACGCGGGGATGCCGGATCCGGATGCATACGGTTGATTGCCGTATGCATCCGAAATGAGTGTTACCGTCCCGGCCGCCCCATAGGCCGGGGCACGAACGTTTGTTCCTTTAACAGAGACTTCCCCTCCGGCCGTTATTCTGCCGGTCAAAGTTAACCCGTTGTCCGCATCGAGCACCGGTCCAATGAAACCGGAGATATAACTAAATGAGGTGGGCCGCCTCGTTAAGGAAAGACCAGCCCCGAGCCCCTTGACGGCCCCGGTATCGGGATCGAACAGTCCAAGCACGCCAAAAAGCCCCGCACTAACTTGAACCGAACTAGGCCAGGCACTCAGTGATGAGGGGAAGTTGGCAGTGACCGAAAAAGGACCCCATCCACCGTTGTAGCCGTATTGCATTTGACCCTTAGCGGAGTATGCCGAATCCTTTTTGTTGAAATTCAAATTCCCCATATCATTCACCTAGCCCATATACTTAAGTTGTAACTACCTGGACGAAACCATCATCAATGGCGCAATCAAGAGCAATAAAGACAATCCAATAAGTAATGGCCGCCCATAGCAAACTCTAGATTTGTTCGACATAAGATCTTTACTATCGGTTGAGTCACCCTTGTACATCCTCGATCCAATATTGCTATCCAAGTCGAAATTCCATTTGTTTCTTTTGTAGAAAATAATTTCTTTTGTTTCTTCAACTGCTAAAAATAGAGATATCAGTGAAAGTATTACAGTATTTATGGCAACACCATCGCCGTTGAGAAATTTCTCTACTAAAAACAAATCAGCCCCCTTTGAACGCGCTGCAATCTCACCCTTGCGCGTTGCGCTGCCGTGCTCGGGCGAACATTGATGTACTCTTGGAAACTTTGAACATATCGGTGTCAATTGTCATAAACCGTAATGAAGCTATTGTTTATACTCTTGAAGCCGCCTTTGAATTTATTTACTTCAGGCCCATCGGGATACCTAGCCTCATTTCCTTGAAATATTGGCGAAGATGACTCATCGTTTGCCCGCGGGTCGCTTCAGTAGCCACATTCGCGCCGGATCCAATTCCAATCGCCGGCAGCGGCGATCGAGTAACAACGGAGTCCGCCATGATTGTTTTATCTTCTCTTAAAAAATGTTTTCAACTTTACCGTTTGAAATAGCGGTAGAGTCT
>NZ_JBFUAY010000112.1:0-17503 GCF_056406015.1 Rhizobium sp. P1_E1
CCCCACAGCCGCATCATCTCCGCTGGAGCTGAGATTTCAACCGGGATCACGTAGGGGTCTCCAGATCGTAGCGCGGTGACGCTCTTGCGCTTCTTGATCGGAAGCCCGTGGCCCATATTGGCGACCGAATAGAGGGCCACTTTCAGCTGGCCGCTCATCTTCCACGACTGCAACCTGCCCCAGGGTTTTTCCTCCAAACGGCCGCTGCTCTCTCCAATGCCTTGGACTTCGAGCCACTGGGCAACACACGCGAGCGCATTGACCGGCTTGACCACCCGGTCTTCCATGCCCTGCCAGATGGTTATCGCAGGCCATGCCTTGGCTTCCGGGGAAATCTCAGCGATGGGTCGTCCCCATCCGCCTAGTGGCGGCATCGCACCTGACTTCATCGCGCGCAGGGCCGACATCGCGTCACGGGCAGATCCGAATGGCATGCCGGCGATGATCGCGGCGCCGGCAAACAAGGAGGGATAGTTAGCTACAAGGGCGCCCGTCATCGCCCCGCCGGCGGACAGCCCAGCGACGAAGATCCTCGAACGGTCAACGCGATGTCGCTCACATATGTGCTCGATCATCTGCTTGATTGAACGCACCTCTCCGCGGTCTCGAGCCACCGCGCTGGGTCGAAACCAGTTGAAGCAATTTTGCGGATTGTTTGCTCTCTTCTGCTGCGGATAAAGAAGAACGAAACCGCGTTCTTTCGCGAGCTTGGAGAAGCCGGCCGCGGCATCCAGGCTTTCGGGAGTCTGATGACAGCCATGAAGCAAGACGACAAGAGCGGGGTTCTTCGGCAGCCGCGTCGTCGGGACAGAGGATTTCATCACCAGGCGGCCCGGATTGCTTCCAAACGCGGTTGTCTCGACTAATATCGGTTTCGGGGGACGGGATGTTTTACGTTTCGTTCTGCCTCGGGTCGCTTTGACAACTTTCTCGATCTGCTTGCTGATTTTCTTTTGGGCTCTGAGGGCCTTTAACAGCGATCTGCCGAAACCGAGCTTCATGGGTCCAGGTTCTCAACCCGCGACAAGAGCGTTCGCAGACCTGGCTGGGCGGCGTCGCGCACGGCGTCTTTCAGTCGAAACCATCGTGTCTTACGAATGCTTTTCTCGGGAAACTCGTCCGCGATCCTTAAAACCTGCAGAAGATGGACGGCCACCTGGTAGTGGTTGGGACCCGTGTCCTTTCGATACGAAAATGAACCGAACACGGTCTCGTCGACGATGCCGACCACTCCGGCTTCCTCGAACGCCTCTCTTAGCGCCGCAGCGCTGCTGGCTTCACCATCTTCGACGCGCCCCTTTGGAATGCCCCAGCGGCCGTTCCGTCGGCTGCCTACAAAAAGGATATCAAGTCCACCGCCTTCGGTCCTACGGTAGCAGAGAGCACCAGCCTGCGCGACATCGCGACCAAACAGGGTTTTCGTAAGTTCCGCCTGGGCGTCTTCGTTGAGCATTGTCCGCCTCCGGTTCGAAGCCCGCGCAAGCTAGCTGGGAGACTTTCAAGAGTCCAGTTTGCTTCAGTCCTGGCGTGTGGGAAGGCGTCAGCAGTTTCAACGATCACTGCGAGCAACATCGACGGTCTTGGTTCCCGCGGCGGCCCGATAGTAGATTTCAGTCACCCGAAACCGGCCATCGATACGCTTGCATTGGACGATGACGTCGATTGCGATCTTCAGCATCTCGCGTATGTCGTCTCGCTCCAGATCTCTCCCGCCTTCGGATTCCTTCACCAGCAGTGTCAGCTGTTCGAAAGCAAGCCGGGCAGAATCGGCGTGCACGGTTGTGATCGAGCCCGGATGACCGGAGTTTACATTGCGAATGTAGTAGAACGCGGTGCCGTCGCGCAGTTCCTGCAGAAGAATGCGATCCGGTCGCATGCGCAGGCAGGATTCGAGCAGATCCTTTGCCCCGACCTTTGCCAGCCCTTGGCCACCCTTGGAGTAGAAGAGACGGACATGGTTCGGTTGCGGGATGACGAGCTCGGGCGTGTCTTCGATGGAGATGATGCGTTCGCTCGAAGGGATATGGCGGATCAACGCCTTCGAAAGCGTCGTCTTGCCGGAACCGGTTGCCCCGGAGATGATGATGTTCTTGCGCGCATAGACCGCTTCTCGAAGAAATGCCTGGTATGAGCCGGTTCGATGCAGATCCAGGAGCCTACGGTCGATTGCAGAAACGTCCGCGTCTTCCCTTGCCACCTCGGCGAACAAGCCGCCTTGATCAAGATCGTTCAGGCTCAGCGACACGGACGACGGCTTTCTGATCGTGATGCTGACAGTTCCCTTCGTCGTGGCAGGCGGGATGACGATCTGGATCCGCTCGTCGCCGGGCAGTGTGGCCGAGAGGATGGGCCGGGTTTCGTCGATTGCCTGGTTGGAGAAGCTCGCGACAGCCCGCGCCAGCCGCATGAGCTTATCGAACGACAGCTCTGGCAGATCGTGGGATTGCCAACCGGCTGTGCCCTCGGTGACCACCTGGGTCGGCCAATTGATGATGATTTCGTAAAGCGACTTGTCACCCAGGAAGGGCGACAGCGGCACCAGCAGCTCGCGCACGACACCGGAATCGGCTCCCTCTTTCATGGCGGTCTATTTCGTGACCAGGGTGGAGGCGCGGCTGAAGTCACCAAGAACCGCCCGATCGTAGATGCGGTTGCGCGGTTCGCTCACGCGAAGCCGATAGACGCTCGAAAAATCGAGATCACGCGCCACGAAGATCGAGACCAGCTCTCCTTGATGCTTCAACAGGGTCGGCGGAATATTGATCGACTGCTCGACGGCGATGGTCGCTGCCTGCTTGCCGGCGCTCGTCGTGTTGTCTGCCTCGACATCGCTATCCTGCAGCTGGCTGCTGGCGTAGGAAGTCGCGTCGCCGACGATCGACAACAGGATCGCGCTGCCGAAACGCTCCCACCAATGGGTATCGACGTAGCCGTCGACACCGGCACGCCCGAGGGCATCGGTTGCCGGCGACGCCAGCGTAATGATTACCCCCTTCGGCGTCTTTGCCCGGTTCCAGAGGACAAACAGGCGTTTCTGGCCACGGCGAAGGCCGCCGCGATATTCGCCGACGACCTGCGTGCCCTTCTCCATCAGCACGACGCGGCCATTGTCCGACAGGACGTCGCGGTTGATGACACAGCTCGTGAAGCCGGGTTGGTCGGAGGACAATGCCGTCTCCAGGACGCATGGAATGGAGGTGCCCATTGCAACGATGAAGTCGCGATTTCCGAGCGTGCCGGCGCGCGAGCCTTGCAACTGGGTCGGCGTCAACATCCGATTGAAGCGCTGGTCCTCGTTTTCCGCCTGGGCAGAGAGATTGCCCGGGTTGTTTCCCAGCGGCAGGTAGTTTGAGTTAGCGTCAGTGCTCGCATCTTCGTCCTGACGATGGGCCGGCGGTGATTTCTCGCCACCATAGGCGATGACCGGCGCACGGCGGGCGGCGTCGAGGAGCTTCTCATCCTCGCCCGTCTGCTCGGGCATGCCGGGCGTTGGCAGGAGGTTTTCCGGCGGCGCGGCGACCGGCTGGACCGGCTCCTTGGCCGGCTCGAAATCGGATGTCTGACGGATGACGACGCGCTCGGGCTGGACCCCGTCGGCGGGCTTCTCCTGCCCGCGCATCGACCAGAGCGCAAAGCCGACGAAAGCGACGATCGCCAGCGCCACCACGCCACGTCTCACCGCCGGATTGTTCTCGAGGCCCCTAGCCGTGCTCGTTTCGGCGCGCTCACCAGGAATGTGGGTGCTGTTGTCTTCCTCGGCCATGACGTCCTCCTATTGCCCTGTCGCAGCTTGCGTCTTCACGACGCGCTCGACAGAGGGTGAGGTCGTATTGGTATCGGGATTGATGCCGATACGATCATAGGCCTCGTTGAAGACGCAGAGGACGTCGCTTCCCCTGCGCAGGATGAATTTGCGGCTGATCGCGTGCACAAGCACCACGTTGTTCTCGACGGACTTCGGCACGAGGGTCTCGCTGCCGTCGGAATTTTCCATGTAGATCGCCGGCATTTCCTGGTTGCCTGCAAAGGCGAAGGTGGTGACCTTGCCATTGTCGTAGACCGCCTGCGGTTCCAATGCCGCGGAGCCTTGAGCCGAATAGCGCCAGTTGCGTGGCCCATAGGCTTCGTGAAGGGCAAGAACCTTGTCCGCTTCGCCGGCCTGAGCCGCTTGCGCGCGGGCAGCGGTCTCAAGTCTCCTGCGTTCGGCCTCGTCAGTGGGATAACGATACTTCACGTAAAAATAAGTGTTCTGCCCCGCCTCGACCGTGCCGTCGCGAACCGTCAGCTCCATCTGGTAGCTGCGTGTCGAGCCGTCCCGCCTTGTCGTCACAACCGAGATGTTCGTCACCGGCTGGTTTTCGCGGGGCTTCAGGAACAGGATGTTGCCGGCCGGCGCCACCTCCCATGCGACGCTGTTGCCGAGCGCCACATGGGCGATCTCCTCGTCGGCCGCGAACTCGATCTGCACCGAGGAGCGTAAGGTGCCGACGATCTTGGTGATGTTATAGGGCTGATAGTCGATGAAACGGACACGGCTATCCTGCGATGCGCCGCGCGGGATGTCGAGCGCGAACGCTGCCTGGGAAAAGCCGGCGGCCAGGGCCAGGGCGATCAGGGAACTCTGCTTCAATTGATGGCCTCCGGATCGGCGCGATAGTCGCTGACAGCAAAACCAAGCGGATTGGTCAGCCGGTCGGTCGAGGACATCGGCGCGTTGACATAGGAGAAGGTGAGCGTTGCAACCCAGTGGGTTGTCCGGACATCGTCACCGCGGGTGACCGTCCTGGTATAGCGCACCGACACGACATTGGCGTTGAGCAGCGAGATCGAGACGATGTTGACGCGTGACGTTGCGCTGCGCCCATAGATATTCTGCGGAGAGTCCGGATTGCCGCCGCGGTAGATCGCAGCAAAGCGCGTCTGTTCCGGCTGGGTCGAGAGGAGCGCGACGGTGCGAAAATTCTCCTCGGCCTCGCTCCAGACATAGGCTTCCCGGGCGCGCACATATTTGGCAGCGAAGTATTTGGTCACCRCCTCGTCATAGCTGCCGGCCGTCGAGGTCAGCGCCGAGACGACGTCGACGATGCCGGTCGAATTGTCGACCCGAACGACGAAAGGCTCGACCGTTTTCAAGGGCGTCAGCCCGGCAACGGCGAAGATCGAAGTGGCGGCAAGCACGCTGGCGGCGATCGCGATTGACCAGGCGATGCGCGCCGAGYGTTCTACCTGGACCAGCCGATCCTGATCGAAACGGCGCGCCTTGTCGAAATAGTCTTTCAGACTGTCCGTATTCACCATGTCACCGCCCCCGGCACGGCCGATAGGACCCCACGGCATCGAAATGCGCGAAGGCGGCAGGCTCCTCCGTCGGCGGCTCTTCGCTATAGGAAGTCGCCTGGCCGGCCGCCGTCGCCGGGACATTATCAGAGCCACTCTGCTTGGCAGGCTTGTCGTCCTCCCACTGCCACATGGCGCGGTTGAGCGGCCGGCGTGAATAGCCGTCGCATTTGGGCAAGGGGTGGGAGGCCGAAGCGCAGCCCGTGAGCTCCATGGCAATGAAAAGCGATAAGAAGATGCGGATCATTTGAACGTAAACCTCTGAAACGTTTTTCGTGGAGAAGTCATCATTCGGCTCCTCAGGATCTGAGGCGGCGGCTGACGGAACGGGCGCCTCGTCCAACCGCTCGGGCACCATGCGAGGCCGCCCAGGCAAGCGTGCCTTCGTGTGCGTCTCGGGCAGCACCATAGCCGTAGGTCAAAGACGCCCCGCCCGCCGCGAGCGCGGAGGCAATGCCTGGCAGCTGATAGAAGACGTAAAGGGCCGCAAGGCAGATGGCGCAAAGGGCGACCGGGCGCATCATGACGTCGGTATAGCTTTCGACCGCCGTGAAGGTCGTGTCGATACAGCTGATCAGCAGTGAACCGATTGCGACGACCAGGACCTGGAGAATGACGAAATTGACAAGCTGACCGATCCAGGATTCGGTGAAACGACGAGTGGACTGGAACATCGCAAGCGCGACGAAGATCGGGCCGATGGCCAGCACGATGGCAAGCGCCAGCCGGGCATAGAGCGAGACGATATAACCGATCGCCGCCACGGTGAAACTCGCGCCGATCGCCATCATCCCGCCGATGCCGGTGACGATGTCGGCCGGCCATGTGGCACGCGCCCAGATTTCCTTGGCGCATTTCTGGCCCTTGTCGAGCAGGCTGTCGAAAGTGGAGGCACTCGGCGCCGTTCCCGAGTTCAGCGCCTGTGAGATCTCGCGGGGCAGCGTCTCGAAGAAGATGTTGGTGACGTAGGTCTGATACTCGCTGGCGTTGCGCACCAGCATGACGATGATGGCAAGCTTCATCGCCCGAAACGCGAATTCGAGAATGGGCTCCTGGACCGAGCCGCGCAGGACAAGGTAGCCATAGAGCACGACGTAGAGCGTCAGCGCCGCAGTCAGCGGACCGCTGATCCAGCTGGCGATGTTCGACGTGCCCGACGAGATGAAATTCTCCAGAGGCGACTTGAACTGGCCATCGACGAAGCTGAAGACCTGGTACATGGCTCAGCCTCCAGGCGTAGTGCGGAGCCACAGCTTCCAGTGCGCCGCCTCCGCGTTCTGGCAATTCGGCGTCTGGCGGAGGGTGCCGGGGTTGTTGCGGCATTCACTTGTGATCTTCGCCAGCAGGGCCTCATCAGCCATCAGCTCGTCGACGGTATAAATCCTGTCTCCCTGGCCGAAGCAGCCGGAAAGGGTGAGTGTGAAGATGCCAAGAAGGAGAAGTTTCATTTAAGCGCCTCCCCCATGGCATCCAGGCGCTTTCGCCAGTCCTCGGCCTTGCGCTGGTCGTCGACCTGAACCTGTGCCTGCTGGACCATCTGGAGAGCCTGCATGCGCAGCACGTCGGTTTGCAGAAACGCGGTTTCGGCCTGCAGGCGTGCCTGAAGATCGGCGATATCCTTGGCATCCGCGGCAGCTGATATCTGCTGGCGCAGCTGATCGATGCCGTCGATACGCTTGGTGGCGGCATCGTAGATCTGCTGGCCGAGGCTCATCTGGCCGGCATTCTGGTTCTGGGCGCGCGCCAATTCCTGCGCATAGAAATCATTGGCGCTGGTGCGATAGGTGGAATTATCATCAAGGAATTTCGAGGCGGAATTGCCGAGGACACCGGTGCCATTGCCCTTGAGCAGCCCTTCGATGGCATTGAAATCCTGCGGCAATGCCTTGCGGATCGAGGGATCGTTCAGCAGCCCGGCGACATCGGCCATATTGGTGACCTTGTTCAGCGATGCGTAAAGTTGCTGAGCCTGCTGAAGCTGCTGATTGAGCGTGTCGAGCTGGGATTTCAGCTGGGTGATGCTCTCGATCTGCTTGGCGATCGCCGTCTCATCGATCACTGGAATGCCCTGTGCCGACACCGTTCCAACAGGCACGAGTGCCGCCATCAACACCAGAGCAAACCCTGTTTTGAGCCTTTCCATCAACCCGTCCTCCTTCTTTGCTGAAACAGCGGCAGCCAGTCTTCAAGACGGTCGCCAACCTGCGCCCGGATCGCCTCGGCAAGTTCGATGTTGGCTGTGCGGCCGGACAGAATATCGAGCTCCTCATCGAAACCCCTGAGGTTCAATTCGGCGACGACGCTGTTGTGACCCTGCTTGAGGATGAAGCGGCGGCTTTCGACCGAAAGCTCGCGGGAGACAAGCTCGAACTCGTGCTCCGTCAATTTGAACCCGTCGACGTAATCGCCATGGTCGCCGCGCGGGTTGGGAAGGAAGATCTGCGTCGGGCACTGCTCGATGATCGTGTGGGCAATAGGCGAGACGATCGCATCGCGCGGGCTTTGGGTCGCAAACAACATCAGCCCGTTCTGTTTGCGGATCGTCTTCAACTTGTTCTGCGCGAGATCGCGAAAGCCCTCGTCCTGCAAAGCCTTCCAGAACTCGTCAATGACGATGATGATCCGACGCCCGTCGATCAGCTGCTCGATGCGGAAGAACAGATAGGCCATCAACGGGGTGCGGATTTCCTCATTGTCGAGAAAGTCGGTCATGTCGTAGCCAATGAACTTGGCGCCGATCCCGATGTCGTCGCTCTCATTGTCGAACACCCAGCCGAGCGGTCCTCCCCTCTCCCAACGCCTGAGCCTTGAGGCAATGCCTTCGGGATCGGTGTTGTTGAGGAAGGTGCGCAAGGCGCCGATGGAGCGCCTGTCCACCGGCAGGTCCGCCAGGCCATCGATGGCAGAGGCGATGTCGCGCAGCTCCAAGACCGTGAGTTCGCGCTTCGCCGACCCGACCAGCTGGCCGACCCAGCGGGCGAGGAAAACTCTGTTCTCAGGCGTCAGTTCAAGTGCCTTCAACGGCGCGCAGCCGGTGGCAACGCCGTTTCGAAGCGGCAGGTAGGTGCCGCCTGCTGCCCGCACGAAGAGGTCGGCTCCGCGGTCCTTGTCGAAGAAGACCATGTGGGGATCATGTTTTTCGAGTTGGGAGAGCATGAAGTTCAAGAGCACCGTCTTGCCGGAGCCGGACGGGCCGCAGACGAAGGTGTTGCCGAGGTCGCTATGATGAAAATTGAAATAGAAGGGCGAGCCGGAAGCAGTCTTCAGCATGGCGACGGCCGGTCCCCATTCATTGCCGTCTTTCTTGCCGGTGGGGTAGGAATGATAGGGGGCGAGCGCTGCAAAATTTCGCGACGTGACGGCGCCCGATCTTGCGCGATAGCGGAAATTGCCCGGCAATTGCCCCCACCATGCCGCCTCGAGCCCAAGATCCTCGCGGGCGACGACCGCCCCGCCGTTGGTGAGATAGGCGCGTGCTTTCGCCATGTGGTCGGCAAGCTCCTTCACCGAAGGCGCAAAGACCGACAGCGCCAGATGGTGCTCTCCAAGGACAAAGCGGTTCGACTCCAGCTCGTCCATGGCATCGCCAAGCTCTTCGATCTGCGACGCCGCCTTGTCGCCAGCGCTGACCATCTGGTTTTGTTTGCGACCCATGATCGTGCGCGCATCGGCTTTCGAGACGAAGGCAAAAGACTGCGTCAGGATGAGCTCGAACGGCGCCGTCAGGATGCCGTCGAGCATTCCGCTGCGGGTCGTCGCCGGATATTCCTTGAACCCGAATAGGCCGGCATAGCGGCTTTCGGCCTCATGACGGATCTCGATCGTCTCACGCCCGAAGATCACCCGATCCGAATAGATCGCCGAGGATATCCGGCCCTCCGTCAGCGGAACGCGCTCCCGCCGGCCGCCGACGATCTGATGCAGGACCTCGCTCGGCTCGGAGAAGAGAATGTCGTCCTGCTCGTAGAGGGAGAGCACCCGGGGCTCGAAGCGTTTCAGCCCGGCGGTCACGTCGGATAGCTTGTCGCGGAGATGCTTCAAGGCATCTTCGTCGAGTTCGATGCCGGCGCGGCGCGCCCTGCGCAGGCGTGAAAGCAGCCTGGCTGCTGCTTCGGCGGGATCCCGGCCCGGATGCCAGACCAGCGAGAGGTAAAGATCGTTTCGAAACAGATCCTCCGCGACCATGCGGTCGCGGTAGCGCGCATTCAGCCCTTGCGAGAAAGAATTGGCGAACTCTCCCTCCGGATAGGTGTTGTCGCGACGACGAATGACATGCGTCCAGAGCGCCAGGCGCTCATCGGCGATGTTGCGGTAGAGCGTATTGAGATCGCGGTGCAGACTGTTGAGATCCAGGACATCGGCGGTCTCGAACGATATGCCTTCGAGCGCGAGCATCACCATCAGCGCCCTGGATTCGAGGGCAATCATCGTCTCATCGACATGACGGACGTGCGGAATGAAGGTCTCGGGCCCGAGTTCGCGCGAGCGAAGCGTTGCGATGCTAGGCAAGGCTCAGATCCTTTTCGTCATAGCGCCTGATGAGCGTCAGGGGCGAGAGGGTCGCGCCGCCCCAAAAGGCGGCGTTGCGCGACCGGCCGCGGGTCTCGATCCACGAGATCAGGATGCGGAACATGTTGTGGTCGTGCTTGACGAGTGTTCGGAATATGAAATGGAAGACGACGCCGACAAGCGCGTAGGCGATCGATCCGGCGGTGATGTAAAGGATCGTCGTCAGCATGACGTTCAAGCCCATCGCCTCCATCGTCACGCCGGCGATCATCGCCGGGCGGGTACAGGCAAGGAACAGGGTGTCCTCCTCAATCGCGGCGGTGGTCGGCATGATGATCAGCTTCCGACGATCGTATTGACGAGTTCCGTCGCCCCGAAAATCCCGCCGATGCCGATGATCCAGAAGCCGGCGCGGCGCAGATCCATGTAGCCGAACATCCAGGCGATGCAGATGATGATGACGGCGATGACCGCGAGCAACCGAGCGATGTTGCCGGTCAGCATGTCGACGATATTCTGCAGGACGGTTTCGACGCCGGCTGCCTGGGCAAAGGCAGGCTCCACCAGGCAGGCGACGATGGCTGCGGCCATCAGGAGAGGGGCCGCCACAGGGCGAAGGTTTGCTTTCGAGATCATTGGCTTTGCTCCGATCGAGTTTTTTGAAACACGAGAACCTGGGATGAGCGCCGGGCGTTGAAGACGTCCCACGATGCGGCTTCACCGGATTGGGGAGGGAATTGTTCGACCGCGGACGCCTCCCGGCTGGGTGACGGCTCGGCGCGAAGCGCTTCGTCACGCAGCTCGACGATGGTGAGAGACCCCAGGCTGGCAGGCAGTCGCCCCATTTCCTGGCGGACCTGCTCGTCATATCTGACCATCTTGCCAACCGACGGATCGTCATGCCCGTAATAGGACTGAAGCATCACTGTTTCGGCCTGCTTCGCATCGGCGCCGAAACGCAAGGCAAGGCGATAATAGCCGTCGAGCAGGGTGGCCGTCGCCTTGAGGTTCACACAGGGATCGAACGCATCCGAAATCGATAGCTTGAGCCTGCGCAGTTCCGCCTCGCCAATGCCGCCAAGACCGATCTGAATGTCCTGACGATTGGCAACGAGGGAGGTCGCGAGTTCAATTGCCTCAGCCTTTGATGCGGGTTGACGCTCTAGCGGCGGGCCGCTGTTGATGCGAATGGCGAAAGGCTTGAAACCACTTTCGAGACTGATGACGGCGGCGAGCGTCCTGACCTCCACCATGGGCGCGCAATCCTGGGCGAGATCCATGAAAGTGACGGCCATCGATCAGTACCAGACCCGTTGCGTCGCCATCCCATCGATCGTCACGTCGACATAGTGGGGCTGCGCTCTCACCTTCGGGCGGGCCGTCGGATAGCCCATGCATCGGCGCCCACCATCCGACCGTTGCCATCGCGGGGACAAAACCGAGCCGTCGCCGGAACTGCGGCTCTCACCGACATCGTGGCATAACGCGTCGCTCACTGGCTGGAGGGCCGCCGACACGCAGATGGTTTCTTGCCCGCGCGGACCATAATCGGTCTTCACCCGGTATCCGGTTTCGCAGTAATAGGGCTCATAGCCCGGGCGCGAACTGTGGAAGGTGGCGCCGCTGCATGCCGGGAAGGAATGCCCCTCGGCAAGCTCACGCCACAGTTTCTGGATCGACGGCCGGCATGCCGCGAACTGCGTTGGGCCTCCGGGGTTGGAAAGGCACAGGATAACCTCGCAGCCCCACTCATTTGCTTGCGCCTTGCCAGGTGAAGTAAGGTAGGGTGGCGCCAGGCAGCAGGCCGCGACGACCGAGTTGACGAGAAGGTTTTTCATGAGCACGACCCTCCAGAGGACATTCGGTTGCGGAAGAGGTGGCTTGCCTGTACAACAATCTATACTGATTTATATAACACAGTAAAACGGCATGACAAGAGCACTCGAAACCCAATGGCGCAATCTGGCTTTCTCAGGTCTCATCCTGCACGAAATCCTCGATCATCCCCTCGAAGACGAGACACCTCAGGCAAGGCTGAAACAGGTCGGCATGATGACTGTCCTCTACAGCATGAACCAGGCACACCAGAAGTTAACCCTTTCCAGTATCATGGAAATTACCGCTCTGACACGCACCGGCGTCAAGGAGACGGTCGATCTCTTGGTGAAACGGGGGATGCTCGACGAGACGATCGTGAAGAACTCGATGGGTCGTGGAACAGCACGCCAGTTCGAGATTTCACAAGCGCTCCTGGAGAAACTGAGCTCATTCGGAGCCGGATGAATGACCGATTTAAGTGACGATTTTTGTCGTCTAAAGTCCGTCGCTCAAGATATCGGTGCAACGCCTGCAGCGACCCATGGTGGCGGTCGATCGATGCCAGCTGAAGAATGGAAGGCGATGGATCATCCCTTTCCTGCCGAGGATGACACCGTTTGATCGGATGGCAATCCAGCCATCTCAGGCGCCGTCTTCCTCATAAAGGGAAAGAATCCTGCCGTTGGGGAGGCGTTCCAATTGCATAAAGGCGGCGCCCGACTGAACAGAAAAACGAAGGCTTGCGGGGGCACCTCACCCGCGTGAGGCGCGCCTGTTCCTGCCCTCATCCGAGGGGTTCAACCCTCAGTGGATCGTCCAATTCACCATGGCGTAGCGGGCAATTTCTGGCCGAAGCTCGAAGGTCCGTCGCAGAAGCCGGGCAGCCTCGTCCATGACAAAGACGACGTCCGTCAACTTTTCGATTTCAACGTGAAGCCGATAGGCTTCGACCTCGTCGAGTCCTGCTCCCAGAAGTCGCCTCGCCGCATCGATCACGCGTTCGGTGCGATCAACGACCTCGAGACTATTCTTGATGATCATGTCGAGCATGCGTTTTCCCCTCGCTTGCAGGTCAAGCGTGGCGGAGAATCACCTTATTCGCAATCCCGAAACGACCTAGATCCGATCTCGTACCCTGTCGTAAAGATCGCGCATCTCATCGAGCACGCGGTCGTAACGCGAGCGGGGCGGCGCCGAGCGGGACCCTCCTATTGCGAAGGCGATCGCCCCGACGGCGGCTGCGACCGCAATCATCGTCGAAACAGGATACAAATTCACCGTCGCCTCTGTCTGCCTGGCAGCTTTCCGCGCGCCACTCTTGATAGACTGGGCAGCATCCGACACCTGCTTCTGCAACGTTTCGAGCTGCTTGCGAACGGCTGCGAATTCTTCGCCAGGATCATAAGCGGGCTGGACAGCGGCCCCGACTTCTCCCGTCGCAGTATTCACGATGCCCTTTGGTACCGGGCTGCCGATTTTCGGGCCGGCGGCTTCGAGGGTAGCAGATTTAGGGGACTTGCGAGGTGGCATGGTTGTCCTCCTTACATTTGGTTCTCGGGTAAAAATGGAGTTGCGCCCTAGGAGGGCAAGCCCTTTGCAAAAGTGTCCAACGAAGCGAGCGTTACGTGAGCTTCCCGACCAGTTCGGCGTAGTCTGAGAAAGTGAACTGTTGCCGCGCTGGGCGGCTTCATTGGCCAGTAACAGGAGGCACGATGGCAACCACGAAAACTCCCAACGAACTTTTCCTTGATATCTGAAGCCCATCTATTTCGCGGAAATCAAATCCTGAAGGTCCTACCGAAGACGGCGCACCGCCCTGTCGGAAGAGGGCAAGGCAGGCTTCCTGCTGCAGCGCGACGAAACCCACGGCCTGATCGAAGGTCTTGTGCAGGTCTTCAGCCCGAGAAAGAGCAGAAAACTGCCGCCAAAGCGCTGATCTCCATGATTGGATAGCTCATTCTGTCGAACGAAACCGCCAGGTCGCGGATGGCGCCGGGCGTGTCCCCGCTTCCGGCTTCACTCACGCATGCGGATCCCMGCAATCATGAATGAGAGAGATGTCATTCCACGGCTATCCAAAATTCGCAAACATATACAATTTGCGCACGAAACAGTGCTTTTGCGGTCTGCATTCCATCGGAAAACGCAGGAATTAACAAAGACTTAAGCAATTTTGATACTTCTTGCACATTAGTATGACTTATTGACGGTGGTCTTTTTGCGCTCGGATCTTTCATATTCAGTTGATCGGGTCTTCAAAACCCTTCGCGGTCTCGGAAGGGACAGGGGCGGCAATGTCGCGATCGTCGTTGCCCTCACCCTGGTGCCGATGATCGTCGCAGTCGGCGCGAGCTTTGACTACATTCGTACCTACAATGTCCGCCAGAGGATGCAGAGCGACCTGGACACGGCCTTGATCGCCGCAGTCAAAGAGATCGATACCGACGACGCCGTCGCTCTCAAGCAAAAGGTTTCCGACTGGTTCCACGCGCAGGTCGAAAACAGCTATACGCTTGGCGACATCGACATCGATACGTCAAACCATAAGATCACGGCGACGGCCAGCGGCACGGTTCCGACGACGCTGATGAAGATCGCCAACATCGACACCGTTGACGTCAGCGTGGCAAGCGCCGTCAAGGGGCCGGCCACCTCCTATCTCAATGTCTACATCGTCATCGACACATCGCCGTCGATGCTTCTAGCAGCAACAACGGCCGGCCAGTCGACCATGTATTCCGGCATCGGCTGCCAGTTCGCCTGCCACACGGGCGATGCGCACAAAATCGGCAACAAGACATACAACAACAACTATGAATACAGCACGGCCAAGAGCATAAAGCTGCGCGCCGATGTCGCCGGCGATGCCGTCAAGGACGTGCTTGCCCTGATCGACACCTCAGACAGCAACCATCAACGGATCAAGGTCGGACTATATAGCCTCGGCGATACGCTCACAGAAGTTCTCGCCCCGACGCTGAGCACGGACACGGCGCGCAACCGGCTCACAACCTCAAGCTACGGCCTCACAAGCGCGACCTCGAAGGCAGCCACCTATTTTGACGTGTCGCTTGCAACGCTCAAACAGAAGGTCGGGACCGGCGGGGACGGAACCTCCTCAAACTCGCCGCTCAAGCTGGTTCTCTTGCTGACGGACGGCGTTCAATCGCAGCGCGAATGGGTGACCGACAAGGTGACATGGAAGAACGGGCAGGCGACGTATGGGGCATACTGGAACAAGGTGGCGCCTCTCAATCCGGACTGGTGCGCCTACGTCAAAAACCAGTCCGCCACCATGGCGGTTCTCTACACCGAATACCTGCCGCTCACTTCGGATTGGGGCTACAACGCAACCGTCGGCTCGACCATGGCAAGCGCCAACTGGAAGGGCACCTATGGTGGTACCATGCAAAGCGGCGTGTCGACCAGCATCACCAGGCGCGACTACATCCCCTATGCGCTTTCCGACTGCGCATCGTCCAAGAGCTTGTTCCTCTCAGCCTCGTCGTCGGCCGAGATCACGGCAGGCCTGTCGGCGCTATTCACCCAATATCTCGCATCCGTCCGGCTGACCCAATGAGACGAGGGAAACGCTTCGCATCGTTGCGCCGGCTGCTTGGCGATCGCAAAGGGGTCGCTGCGATCGAATTTGCGATCCTGGCTCTGCCGCTCTTCATCATGATTTTCGGCATTATCGAAGTGTCGCTGATGTTCTTCGTCAATTCGGCGCTGGACGCTTCGGTTCACAAGATCTCCCGGATGATCCGCACCGGCGAGGTTGCATCTTCGAAGATTACGCTGGCCGATTTCAAAGCCAGGATTTGCAACGACATGCTTCTCTCGTTCAGCTGCTCCAGCGGTCTCCTGGTCAAGGTGATCGTGCTTTCCGACCTCTCGTCCGCCGCCAGCACGGATCCCATCGATGACAGCGGCAATCTCACTGTGACCGAGACCTATGATATCGGCAAGGGCAGCGACTACATCCTGGTTCAGACGTTCCTGCCATGGACAGCCGTCGTCAATTTCTTCAGCCTGTCGAGCGCCAAGCTTTCCGACGGCCGCTACCTACTCGGATCTTCCGTTCTCTTCCGCAACGAGCCTTTCTGACATGATGAAACGGAGCCAGTCCCTTTTCCGCCTCGCCCAATCCCGCGCCCGTCATCTCATGCGCGACCGGTCGGCGGCTTCGGGCGTGGAATTCGCGCTGGTCCTGCCGATCCTGGTGATGCTGCTGTTCGGCACCGTCGATCTCGGCCATGCGCTCACGGTCAGCCGAAAGATAGACGAGATCGCCTCTTCCACAGGCGATATGATTTCACAGCAGGGCTCCTGGACGAAGTCCGATGTCGCCAAACTTCTCTCCGGCGCCAGCTTCATCCTGCAGCCCTATGAGACGACAGGGCTCACGATCACCGTCGCGGTGGACGATATTGCCAAGAGCGGCAGCGCCACGGTCAACTGGTCTGCAGCACTCAACACCTCCGCACTGAACTCCGGCACGGCGAGCACGATCGAGGTCCCTTCGGAGATCCAGGATGACGGCGTACAGGTGGTGCTGACCAGGGTGCAGTACACATTGACGACGCCGGTCTCGGCGTTCTTTTCAAACTTCACCGGGCAGAATGGCTACAGCTTCGATCGCCATTACTTCAATCGCCCGAGGGTCGGCGACAAGATCACTTACAAGTAAGCTCCAGAGTCTGTCGGATTTCGTCCTCTGCGGGCCGATCGTTCCCAACAGTCCGCCATACAGCTACGGCGGACGGCATTGACCCAAAGCTTGCTGGGTGCATAGTCGCGGGGGAGTTGGGTGAAGACGGCAACCGCTGCCTTCGTCGTGTTGGAGGCTATCTGGTTTGGCGCGGTGATGTCGCGTAGGGCCGGCTGCGGGCTGCGGAGCAATCAAATGAAAATCGACCGTATTGGATTCGTCGGCACCGGCGCGATTACCGAAGCGATGGTTCGCGGGCTTCTCACTGAGCCGGCCTATGCATCCGAGATTCACGTGTCTCCACGCAGCGCTCACATCGCCGCGACGTTGGCTGACGAATTCGCCGCCGTGAGAATTGCCAAGGACAATCAGGACGTCGTCGAGCGCAGCGACATGGTATTCCTGGCGATACGGCCGCAGGTCGCCGAGGAGGTCGTGCGCGCGCTATCGTTCAGGGATGGCCAAATGGTCGTCAGCCTCGTTGCGGCAACGGAGCGCCMGGCCCTCTCCGAATGGATCGGCGCCGACGTGCATCTCGTGCAGGCGATACCCCTGCCCTTCGTCGCCGGCCGGCAAGGCGTCACGGCCATCTATCCGCCCGATACCGCCGTCGCAGCGCTTTTCGATGCGCTCGGAACGGCTGTCCAATGCCAGTCGAGGAAGGAATATGATCTTCTCGCGGCAGCGAGCGCAATGATGTCGACCTATTTCGGCATCATGGAGCAGGTTGCCGTCTGGCTGGAAAGAAGCGGCCTCGAAAAGGCGAAGGGACAGGCCTACATTGCCCCGCTCTTTGCAAGCCTGGCGCAGAAAGCGAACAGCCCCGGCAACGAACCGTTCAGCGCGCTGAGCCGCGAATTTGCGACCAAGGGCGGACTTAACGAGCAGGTTTACTCAGACTTCGAGAAGAAGGGCGGCCTTGCCGCCCTGACCGCTGCACTCGACGGAGTACTTGCCCGGATCGAGGGCAGGAACTAGAACGTCGGCGGCGTGCAGGCGCTGATGACCTCGCAGGGCACCGGCCCGACACAGCGGAAGCGGTGCGGGCGCCTGCTTTCGAAATAGTAGGCGTCACCCGGCCCGAGGATCCGCCGCTCGTCATCGACCGTCACCTCGAGCCTTCCCGAG
>NZ_JBFUAY010000113.1:0-17484 GCF_056406015.1 Rhizobium sp. P1_E1
CCTATTGAGAGACGATGTGCGGCGGCGCCTATTGAGAGACGATGTGCGGCGGCGCCGACTGCCCCCGCGACCAGCACTCAGCCCGCCCCAGGCTGACGGGACGGACGGAGCAAAGGCGGGCAAGGCCTGTGCTCCGTCCGTCTGGAATTCCGTCGCGCTTCATTTCAGCTGGCGGTTCCGGGCCTCAGCCAGAAATACAGTTTGATCTGATCGGGCCTGTCGGAGGGATGCGGGCCGCGCATGAACAATTCGCCGCCATTGCGCTCGATCACCCGCCGCGAGGCGTCGTTGTCCTCGTTGCAGAGGACGACCAGGCGGTCGAGGCCTTCCTTCGATGCCACAGCCATCAGAAGGCTCAGCGCGGTGGTCGCGTGGCCATTGCGCTGTTTCCACGGTACGACGGAATATCCCACATGGCCAGACACCTCGGGCGGCAGCTCCTCGGTGCCCGCTTGAAAGCGGAGGCTGATGCTGCCGCAGAATTCTCCGTCCCAGATCCAGAACAGACGGGTGGTGAGAGGCGGCGATCCGAATCCAGCCCGCTGTCTACCATCAGGAATGAGATCGTGGAGAAACCCTAATCTGTTCTGGCGCAGCCGCTGAAGCTCGCCGTGAACATGGGCCTCATTGCCCGCGCGGCGCGGATCGGGAGACCAGCCGGCGGCAAGCGCCGCTTCGAAACCCGACAGGTTTTCCAGATCCGGCTGCAGCAGGACRACGCGGCCGGCGGACTTTGCTGTTTCTCCAGACGTCATCTAGCACCTAGGTTCGCGTCGCCTAACCAAGTGTGCGCCCCCACTCGCGCAGACAAACACGCCCCACTGGCGATTGGAAGCCGTGCAACGGGCTTTCGGCCATCAAAAAAGCCCCGCATTTCATGCGAGGCTTGCTCTGATGGATAGGTCGGACTAGCGGCACTGGCGGCGCGGGCCGTAGTTCGGCTGGTAGGTATTGTCATAGGCGCGGTAGGACCGATAGCGGGAGTAGCAATAATCGGCATGTGAGCTGTACCCTTGCGAGGTATAGGCCCGCGGCTGTGAGGCAATGATGCCGCCGATGAGGGCGCCGGCCGCCAGACCGCCTATGATGGCGCCGGTGTTGTCATTATGGCGCCAGCCGCGATCGTAGCGTCGATACGAGCCATAACGGTCGTCGCGATAATAATCCCGGTCGCGATAGTGGTGACGGTTGCGATACCACCTGCGATTATTACCGAACTGACCCGGGCAGTTTGTGAAGTTATTGCAGCCGACGGTCATGATGCGGGCACCGGTATTTCCCGGTACCGGCTGCGCCGCCGATTGGACCGGGCTCGGCACGAAGGCCGGGCCTGCCGAGGCCGGCATTCCGGAGAAGGCCGTCGCTATCGACAGGGCAATGATGGCGAATCTGTTCATTTTACTCACCTTGGGTCAACGGATGTATCGAGGGGGTAACGCAGCGGAAGGGAATAGGTTTCATTTTGGGATGGAATGAGGCGGCGTATGTGCGTTTTTGCTAACATAATAGGCCTGTGCACCACTACCGGACGTCAGGAACCGACCGGTCCTAAAACGCTGGACAGCTTCGCCACCGCCAATGGGCGGGAATGTCTGAGAAGATCGCACCGACGACGCGGCGCAGACGAACTTTACTCTTATCGGAGCTCAATGTCGGGCGGCTCGTTCGGGGGGCGGCATGTGCGTCGAAAGCGCGACATTGATGGCACCAGCGTGCGACACCATCCGTCGGGCATACGCCTGGCCCTTCGGCTATCCGATCATGCGGCAGCCAGCCGGCTCGTCAGCCTTTTCGACCAAGCCATCACTGGGCGCTCCACCATGATCCACGATACCAAAGCGGTGAGTACGGATAACGATCCAGCGACGAGCATCGTAAGCGGGCCGCGCGAGAAGAAGTCACCGACGCCAAAACGGGCGCTCAATGCAAAAAGAACCGCCCAGACCGGAAGATGGAAGAGATAGGCGCCGTAGCTGATCCGGCCCAAGCCGCTGAGAGATCTGTTCGCAAGGATTTTGAGAAACTGCCCTTTTGAGGCCACTGCCACGATTGCGGCCAGCGGCAAGACGAGGGCGGCCTCGAGGACGACCCATTGAACGAGGTTTCCCAAGTCAAAAGCGATTTGCATGATAGATCCAGCCAAACCGACCGGTACTGACAACCAGAGGAGCCATCGCGGAGCGCTCCACCCTTCTGCAGACAGGAACGACAAAGCGGCACCGGCCGCCAAAGCATCGATTGAATCGAAAGGCAGCGCATTGGCTTCATCAACCTTGCCGAGGGCAAATGCGCAAACGCGGTAGAGTACGGTGCAGGAAACAAGTGCGCCGCATATTTTCAGAAAATGACGGGACGGCAACGCCAGGATCACAAAAGGCCAAATCAGGTAGAATTGCTCTTCGACTGCAAGTGTCCAAAGGTGCCCTAGCGCCCAAGGCTCGGACCCGTGCGTTGCATACCAGATGTTGGAGAGGAACAATGCATGCCACGGCAACGACTCCTGCATCATCGGGAGACGTAACGGGCCTGCTGCCAGCCAACAAAATCCCAGCGTCAGGAAGTAGGGTGGCCAAATTCTCGCTGCTCTTCGCGCGAAGAACACAGTTATACCAGCCGTGTGATTATCGTGTCCCTTGACGTCTAACAGAATGTTTGTGATGAGGAATCCGCTTAACACAAAGAAGAACCGAACTCCGAGGTGGCCAAGGTTCGAGCTTTCTTGCCAGAAATGAGAATAAAACACTGACAGAAGTGCAATCGCTCGTAATCCGTCTAGCTGAGGCTCCCGCAATCGACACCCCGATGCTTAAAATCTCACAAAAGATACAGGACGTTTCCTTGGTGGCGATAATAAAGCTCTTCGAAAATTGCAATGTCAAATTACTCCTGCAGCGCATCGCTACCGGCTGATTTGCTAGAGCTACACAGCAGGCCGCTGGCGCAGCACTACTCGCTCTATAACGACAGGGGAAATCAACGGGCTGGGAGGCGCTGAGCGAGAGGCTGGCGCGGGCCGGGGTCTGACACGGGTGCCAGGGATATCGTCATTGGATGTCATCGAAGGACGTTGACGCCATAGCAATCTCTCTTGAAATCATAGAGCGGTTTCCGATGTTCAATATTAATACGGCGGTCGACCTCATGTGTAACGAAGTCTTAACTTCGTTTGGTAACCAGATATTAAGACTTTCCTTGAGCCGTGTTGCTGTTTCTGTTTTCGTACGCCGGCAAATACTGTGAGATAAGGGTCTTCCACATGGCGCAACCGACGCAATACATCATCATGGAGCCGCTGGGTGGCATGACCGATCTCGACTCCATACGCATGAGGCTTGCCGAGATCGGGCTGGCCCGCGAGGCGTTCTCCCTGGATTCGGATGTAGGCCGGCTCAGGCTGACCTTCTGGGAGCCGGATCGAATTGAGGCATTGCGCATATTGGCGCGGCTGGATCATTCCAATCCATGTTGATCGGGCACCCTCCGGGAAGAGAGAAACGTGACGTGCGCGATCGGCAGAGAATAATTTTGAAGGGGAGCAAAGACAAAATGACAACGATCAGTTTTCAACGTCCGAAGCCATCGGTGTGGAGCCGCGTGGTCGAGGCGCTTCGTGCGCTGTTTTTCGCTGGCGTATCCGGAGAATGGCAGTGGCACGGCAATGTCATGCGTCGCCGGCTTTCCGACGGCACGATTGTGACCAGAGAGCCGACTCCGGGGGAGATTTACAACAGGGACAGAGGTCTGGCTTCGTAGGGCCTTCCCCGCGGCGCGCTTTTCACCTTGCCACCATCGCCCGCTCCCATCGCCCTCTCTTCGAGGGTACGATCACCAATGGCAGAACTGACGCCGAAGCAGCGCCTGTATGTGGCGGAATATCTGAAGGATTTGAATGCGAAGCACGCGGCGATGCGGACGGGGTATAGCGGAAAGTCGCGTGCCAATGGCAATCGCTTGATGCGAATGAGGCTGTGCGGGCGGAGATTGAGAGAGCATTAGCGCCACGTCTTGCCGAGATGGAGACTTCCGCCGAGTGGGTGCTTGTCGCCATTGCCTACGTCGCGTTTGGTGATATCCGTGACGTGTTCGATGACCAGGGGCCGCTGAAGGCGCCTTCGGAGTGGGATGAGCGGACGGCGGCAAGCGTTGTGGGGCTGGAGATCGGCACCTCGGCCAAGGGCAAGGGGGAGGTGGTGCATGCGGCGAAGATCAAGCGGGCGGACCGGTTGCGGGCGCTGGATATGCTGGCGCGGCATCACTCGCTCTATAACGACGGGATATTTTTACAATCATTCGCGATCCCGCAACGCGGTTTCAGCCGCTGCAGATTGCGGTCGCATCCGGCCACGGCATCGGCAAATCGGCCCTCATGGGCGATGTCCTGCTGGAATGAGGCGACGCTGGAGATGGACGGCCAATACCGACACGCAGACGCACCAAGACGGCCGGAGATATCGGCAAATGGGTTCCGCTCTTCGATCGCGTGCAGGCGACCTCGGTCCGCGCCCGGGAAAAGGCGGTGTCGGACTCGCAGCTAGCTCGACGTCTCGCGCTATCAGGCTCACGTTCCGCCGGCCAGCAATCGGAGCTGGCTTTCGTCGTGCACACCCTGGCGGTAAAGCTCGATGATGAGGGCGCCCAGACGGTCGGCTTCCTTGCTTGATCTGTCGATCTTTGACCCGCTACAGAGAGCTTCATGAACACGCCTGCACACATCCAGATCTTCGGAGGCGAGCGGTTCGTCCCGTGTGCTGAACAGCTTGTCTGACATCGCAATTTGCCCTTTTTGGATGCCGTGAATCGCTTTCGTGAAAAAAAGATAATTTCGCGATGTTTGCTCTGCAAGATGGGCGAAGGTCCGAAATTCAAAAAGAATTCGGGGCACGCACCGAAAGACGCGGGCGTGGGCGGCAGGGCATGGATATGAGATCGATCGGCGTGCCGATCGGATAGTGCGAGTGTGGGATCTACTTGGTTGCGGGGTCCTTGGCGCCCTGCTGTGACAGGCGCAGCTCTTTCAGCCGCTTGGTTTTTTCCCGGCGGGCTCGCTGCTCCGCCTCGATGGTTTCCTTGGCGGCTCGCTCGGTGTTTTCGAAACGATCCTGCCGGTAAGCCTTTGATGAGGGTTCACGTTCTCTTTTCATGGCCGCTAAACGCAAAGCGGCGAAAACGGTTTCATGGGAAATGCGTAACTGGCCGTCAATCGATCGACGTGGCCCGGCGGACTGGGTGTGGGATGGCAAACAGCCAGTCACCATTTATAATTCACTCTGCCGGTCGTATCCGTCACGTGCGTTCGCACCTTCCCCCGCTGCAGCTTGCTGTTTTGGCCGATCGACCTCTGCTGCACCGATTTGGCCGGGCATTTGACGGCGTGGCCAGCTGCGTTCCTGCAGGGTGCGGCGGAGGCGGGGTTGGCGGAGATCATGGCGATGGCGATTGCCGCAAGCAGGTTGATACGGAGCATCGGAATTCACCCAGTTTAGCCGCGTGGAGATTAAATTTGGTCATGCCGATGTCAAGCCGCTCATGGTAACCGGGCGCCTCGTCGGCGCCCGGTAACATCACGGATCAACCTTTGATGAAGGCAAGGATGTCGGGATTTATGATGTCGGCATGGGTGGTGCACATGCCGTGCGGGAATTTCTCGTAGACCTTCAGCGTGGCGTTCTGCAGCAGCTTGGCCGAGAGCAGGGCGGAGTCGGCGATCGGCACGATCTGATCGTCGTCGCCGTGCATGACGAGGGTCGGTACGGTGATGATCTTCAGGTCTTCTGTGAAGTCGGTTTCCGAAAAGGCCTTGATGCCGTCGTAATGCGCTTTGGCGCCGCCGATCATGCCCTGGCGCCACCAATTGTTGATGACCGGTTCCAGGACCTTCGCGCCCGGGCGGTTGAAGCTGTAGAACGGGCCGGCCGGCAGATCGTAATAAAACTGCGCGCGATTCGCGGCGAGTTGCTTGCGCAGGCCATCGAAGACTTCGATCGGCAGGCCGCCGGGATTGGCATCCGTCTTCACCATGATGGGCGGCACGGCGCCGATGATGACGAGCTTGGCGACACGGCCCTGCGGCTGGCCGTGGCGGGCGACATAATGGGTCGCTTCGCCGCCGCCGGTGGAGTGGCCGACATGGACGGTGTTCCTAAGATCGAGATGCTCGACGACGGTTGCGGCATCGGCGGCGTAGTGATCCATGTCGTGACCGTCGCCCACCTGGGTGGAGCGGCCGTGGCCGCGCCGGTCATGGGCGACGACGCGGTAGCCCTTCTCAAGGAAGAACAGCATCTGGGTATCCCAGTCGTCGGAGCATAGCGGCCAGCCGTGATGGAACATGATCGGCTGGGCGGTCTTCGGCCCCCAATCCTTGTAGAAGATCTCGACGCCGTCCTTGGTTGTGACTGTGCTCATCTTTCGGCTCCATTAGTTGGGGTTGGATTCATGCGGTCAGAAGTTTGCGCCGTTGCCGGCAGAATTGGCAAGGCCACGAGCGCCGTTGCGCCGAAGGCTTGGGGCAAGTAGGTCGCGCCTTAGGGGATAAGTCGGCTCTGAATATGCTGATGTGCTAATTAAATGGCTCTTTCTATTCTATTGATATGACAGAAGTTTGTATGTCTCTGCGCGACGGGCGCACAGCACCGCCCATCTCGTATGAAGGGACGGGGATTTGGCGATCCTCGCCTGGCTGCTTCGTGCTGCGAACATTCTTTTGATCCGCGGTATGTCGGCCTGTTCCACTCCTCAGGCAGGTTCGTCATGGGTAGCGAAGGCAGCTGATTTGACGGGCGAATGTCTGCAATGAGCCAATTTTTGGCCGTGCGTTCAAGATATCTGTTCGGGTAGTTCAGCATATCTTTCCGGGTAGGCGTGTTGGCATTCTCTGCGTTGCGCGCATTGCAGACCGCCGCCGGCGCTCACTTGAACGCGGGTCTATGCCCAACCATCTAATCCTCACACAACACCACAATGGCGAACCTTCGCAATCGCGACCGCTTCGCCGGCGGCGGGACGGCCGTTATTGCCGCCTGAGGATCAAATAATGGGTTACATGGATAAGGACATAGCGCCTCAGAATGATGGGGCGCTGATCGATGCCTATTCGCAATCGATCGCTGCAGCAGTCGATATCGTCGGGCCGGCAGTCAGCCGGATTGAGAGGGTGGGTGGCCGGCAAGGGCACGGGTCGGGCTTCGCCGTCTCGCCTGACGGTCTGATCGTCACCAACAACCATGTCGTCGACGACGCCAAGGTGGTTCGCATCACCACGCCCGACGGCTTCGTTACCGAGGGCCGTGTGCTTGGCCGGGATGTGGATACCGATATCGCCCTCATTCGCGCCAATACAAGCACCGGCGCCTGGGCGAAGCTCGGAGATTCCCAGCGCCTGCGCAGGGGGCATATCGCAATCGCGATCGGAAACCCGCTCGGCTTCGAATGGACGGTTACCGCCGGTATCGTCTCGGCGCTCGGCCGGTCGATGCGGGCAGCAAGCGGCCGGCTGATGGAGGACGTCATCCAGACCGACGCGGCGCTCAATCCCGGCAACTCCGGCGGGCCGCTGGTGTCTTCGGGCGGAGAGGTCATCGGCGTCAATACCGCCGTGATCCAAGGTGCGCAGAGCATCGCCTTTGCCGTGGCGTCGAATACGGCCAATTTCGTGGTTTCGGAGATTCTCCGTTATGGCCAGGTCAGGCGCGCCTTCATCGGCATATCAGGCGATACGATTGTGCTGCCGCGCCGGGTGGCACTCGCCGCGGGCACAGCAAAAACGACCTCCGTTCGCATCCGGCGCGTCGAAGCCGATGGGCCTGCGGCAAAGGGAGGGCTGCAGGAGGGCGATTATATCCTCGCCATCGACGGCAGCCCGGTCGGCGGCGTCGACGATATCGTCCGATTGATGGATGGCAGCAGGATCGGCAGGGATACGGAGATCCTGGTGTTCTCGGTGGCCGGCCGGATCGAGAAGAAGATCTTGCTACCGATGGCGCGGTTGTGACGCCGCTTCGCGTCAGGCGCTGACCGCCTCCTGATCTGTTCCCGAAAAATCCACCGCCGCAAAGGCGGCCGCCAGCACTTCCGGTCCTGCGCCGGTTTTGGCCGCGTCGGTCGACAGGATCTGGCGGTAGCGCCTTGCGCCCGGCAGGCCGGTGAAGAGGCCAACCATGTGGCGCGCCACGTGCTGCAGCCGGCCGCCGCTGGCGATGTGGCGTTCGGCATAGGCCATCATCCGATCGCGCAACGCTTCCCAGTCCGGTTCGGCCGCAGGCGCACCGAAGAAGCGCTGGTCGATGTCGGCAAGGATCGCGGCATTCTGATAGGCGGCGCGGCCGAGCATGACGCCATCGACATGGGTTAGGTGGGTTGCTGCCTCGTCGAGCGTGCGGATGCCGCCATTGATGCCGATGAAGACATCGGGCCAGCGTTGTTTCATTCGGTAGACGATGTCGTAGTCGAGGGGGGGGATTTCGCGGTTTTCCTTGGGGCTCAGGCCCTTCAGCCAGGCCTTGCGCGCATGGATCCAGATCGCATCGGCGCCGGCATCGAGAACGCGGGTGATCAGCTCGGGCAGCGCCTGTTCCGGCTCCTGCTCGTCGACGCCGATCCGGCATTTCACCGTCACCGGCACGGTCGCAACCCTCTTCATCGCCGCGATGCATTCGGCCACTGTCTCCGGCGTCAACATCAGGCAGGCGCCGAAGGTGCCCGACTGCACACGGTCGGAGGGGCAGCCGACATTGAGGTTGATCTCGTCATAGCCATAGGGTTCGGCGATCTGCACCGCGTCGGCAAGCTTTGCCGGGTCCGATCCGCCGAGTTGCAGCGCCAGCGGATGCTCGGCGGCGTCATGACCGAGCAGCCGCTCGCGCGGGCCGTGGATGATCGCATCGGCCACCACCATCTCGGTATAGAGCAGCGCCTCGCGGCTGATCTGCCGGTGGAAATAGCGGCAATGCCGATCCGTCCAATCGATCATTGGGGCGACCGCAAAAATTGGCCTCTTCTGCGTCATAGATGTTCCATCGTTCGTTGTTCCCGGGCGCCGCACTGCGGTGCCCCGCTGCCTCAATGCAGCGCCGTATGGCGGGATCATCCATAAGCGCGCATATAACATTTGCCGATGCGATCGACAAATCGAGCGCCAAAAACAGAAACAGCGCCCCTTGCGGAGCGCCGTTCATGCCGCGTGAGCGGAAGTCTGACTTACGAAGCCGAGATGTTGACGGCCTTCGGGCCCTTGCCCATGCGGTCCGGCTCGGTGTCGAAAGTAACCTGCTGGCCTTCGCGCAGCGACTGGATGCCAGAAGCCTGCAGCGCAGAGATATGGACGAAAACGTCCTTTGCGCCGCCATCCGGCGTGATGAAACCAAAACCCTTGTCCTGGTTGAAGAATTTTACGGTGCCCTTGGTGGCCATTGGGATCGTCCTTTTCCCTTAGTCTGTGTAGTATCCGCGCCCCCGAGAGGAAGCGGACGGCTTTAGCTTTCGCCCCGATCGATTGGGACGAAGGGTCAGTCGGAGAAGTCACGTACGGGGAAAGAACGTCTACGTAGGCGGGTATTCCCGCGCCGCCTTCCAAACGGAAGGGATTACCACATCAGTCCAGTCACCGGCATGCAAATGCCCGAGTAAGTCAATTCGTGCCAGCATTTCGGGCAAAAAGCAAGCGGGATTCTTTTGGCATACCTGCATCGATGTCGGGAAATGCCGAAGATTCAGATACTTGACGGTGGGTTAACGGATTCTTGCCCGGCTGTGCCATCGTGGGATTCCGTGCCGAAACGGGATGACGGGCGGATTCGATAGCCGGCATGGATTTGTTCGTGGGGCGGTCGGGTCGACAGGCACACCGATCAGCCCTCATGGTGGGTGAGGAACGGAGCAATCGATTGCAGTGACAAACGCAGGGTCGCCTCGAACCACAAGGGCAAGTGACTGGGCCGCCCGCCTACTGCGCGTCACCCAGCAACGCGCTCAGGCTCCATGGATTATCACCCTTCTGGTTGGCGATGTCGTCGACCTTCCAGCCGCCATGTTCACGCACCAGGGTGTAGAAGAGCGTCACCTCTTCGCCGTTTTCGAACTGCACCTCCACCTCGGCCTTATCATCCAGCAGGATCGGTTGGCCGATCCTGACGTCGCTGGCGGCGCCGTCCTGGCCTGCGATGACGGGATCGAAATCGATCGCGCCGACATCGCCCTCCGGCGTGTTGTCGAGATCGGTCTGGAGGAGTTTGTTCAGGTGGTCGGAGAAGAAGGCGGAATAGGGCGAGGGCGCCTCGGCGTCGCTGTTGTCGGTGTCGTAGCTATAGAGCGCCTTGAGCAGCGCCTTCGGCGTCTTGTAGGTTGCCGCCGATGCGGGCAAGGCTGCGAGCGCCGCCATGGCCAGGGCGAGGATGAATGTGGGCAGGCGCATGCGGGCTCTCCTCGGATGAGCGGTGAATCATAGCGGAATCGAGCGCTGAGGTGGAGCGGCATTTTCAGGCGCTGGCCGTAGCGCTGACATCCCCAACCGGCCACTTCGTTGCGCGCCGCCCTTGCCCCGGCGATCAGCTATCACAGGCGCCGGAACGAAGCACTTGCCGGATTCTTCGCGGTCGGCAAAGTTCGACACCTACTTGGCGGCATCGCGGCACTATTTGAAGATGAGCCGGGGTCGATCTTGATTGGCTGCATATCGAGCTGGCGCAATTGTCCGAGCATCCCGGCAAGATTCTGTCCGCCGAAGCTTTTACTAGCGGAGAAAAGCATCGAGATGGGGCTTGCGTTGACCGCAAGCCCCATCTCGATGTTAAGCCGACGCAACCTGCGTCGCAGGCAATCCGGTCGCGGCTAGATCAAAGCGTCGTGCAACAGGCTCGAAACCGACGGCTCGAAGACGTCCTTCACGGCAAGCGTGAAATTGTGGCTGGTGACGTTTCCGGCCGCGTCATAGGCTTCGGCGGTGAAGGTCAGGCTGTGGGTGCTTTCGTAGTCAATTGCCGCCTTTGTCTGGATCTTGTTGCCGACGAGCTTGAAGATRCCGTCGGCATCGTCCGTTAGCCGCCATTTCACCGTATCGCCTTCCGGATCCTTTGCCGTGAGCAGGCCGACCGAGGTGCCGATCGCGACATTCTCGGAGACTGAGGTGCGCGAGAAGGCGAGATTGGTCGGCGCCTTGTTGACAGGGGCTTCGTTGACGTCGAGGACGCTGATCGTGATGTCCTTTTCGACCGTAACCTTGCCGTCCGAAGCAGCCACCTTGATCGTGTGCGACTTGTCGGTCTCGTAGTCCAGCGCCTTCGAGGTGACGATGCGGTTGCCATTGATCCGGAAGTGGTCGTTCGCCCCGTCAATCAGCGTATAGGTGAGCGCGTCGCCATCGGCGTCCTTGGCGCTGAGCAGGCCGACCGTGGTCCAGATCGGCGTGTCCTCGGAGAGGGCGGTTTTCGACAGCTGTATATTGGTGGGCGCGCTATTGCTGCCGTCGGGCGTGAACTTTTCCGTGGCGAAATCGTAGACGCCATCGGCAAAACGGGCGAATTCGACGTCTGTCAGCGTATCCGTCCCTTCCGCGGCGCTTGTCAGGATGTGATCGCCATTGTTCAATGCGAAGGAGTATTTGGCGAAATTGCCGGAGAAGATCGCGGTATCGATGCCGGCGCCGCCATTGATGGCGTCGTTGCCGGCGCCGCCGGTCAATTTGTCGTTGCCGGCCTCGCCATTGATAATGTCGTTGCCGCCATTGCCGTCGAAAATGTCGTTGCCGTCGGTGCCAAAAAACTCGTCGTCGCCGCCGCCGGTCTTGACGTCAATGCCGGAGGCATAGCCATGGATGAAAGATCCGCGATCTCCCAACTCGTCGGAAAGATCGAGGTGGGCACTGTCCGTCACTGCCAATGAAGGGTTAAAATTGGGGAACGGATCGGTCGACCAGACGATCTTGTCAAAGCTTTCGAGCTGCGCGCTTGAACCGGCAACCCAAACGCCCGCCGTTTCAAGGATTTCGATGTTCTTAATCGTCAGACCCTGCAGCGACGGGGCACGCAGCGTATCGATCCCGGCGCCGCCATCGATCGTTCCGGACAGTGAAACGAATGTATCCACGGTTATGGCATCGTCGCCGTCGCCCGCATCGATGTTATAGACCGCAGGGGTAAAGCTGAAGCGGTCATCATCGGAGATCGTATCGTTGCCTGCGCCGCCTCTGATGACGTCATTTCCGACGTCGCCCCAAAGCATGTCATTGCCGTCCCCGCCATTCAGCGTGTCATTACCAACTCCGCCCTGGATCAGATCGTTTCCAGCACCGCCGTTCAGCGTGTCTGCGCCGTCACCGCCATTGATGTTGTCGTTGCCTGCGCCCGTCGTGATCGTGTTGTCGCCGCTGGAGCCCGTCAAGTTTGCCGACACCGAGCCCAACTCGTCGGCCAGATCTGCCACGCCTGAATCTGAGACGGCGAGGGTGACGGCGGCGAGGGGAGTGGCTTCAGAGTGGCGGATGACGTCGTAGGCTTCGAATTCAGCGCCAGGCTTAGTAACTGTGGCGCCGTTCGTGTCCAGAATATTCAGGGCCATATTAAACTTTCCAATAGATGCGTTGTATTCTGTAAAAACCAAAAATCCCCGGTGGGAACGGTTGTTGCTGGTTCAATCAACGACAACCGCGTGGGGAATATTGCTTACCTTTGCCAATTGCTAACCAATTTTTCAATGCAGAATTGTGTATTTTCGATGGATTTTTAATGGAAAAATAAGATTTAATTGATGAGAGACCAGTTTGAATTTGAGAACTCAAAGTCGATTTTTGGTTTTCTAAATATATATCGTTTCGTTTGCCGATATGACGCGCCCTGGGTATAAAGCCGCGGGAAAATTGTGTTCCCGGCGAGATTCTTCAGCGTTGCCATTAAGCGCGGCCATCGGCGCTATAACTCCCCACTCGATGACAGGTTTCGGGCTTGCGTTTGAGGGCTGCGCGCTTCGGCGCGGCCGGTCTCAGACGAGCTTGATGAGGCTCGCCTCGGTGGGGTAAATCCGTCAGCCCGGTAAAGGGATTCGCCAAGCTTTTTGAGTACAGCAATATTTGACAATTCGACCGCCTATGCGGCAAGGCAGGTTTCACAGGTGGCCAAAATAACGTTCAGGAGCACGCTGGAACCAGGGCTGGCGGATCTCGGTTTTCACAGGGTTGAAAAGTTCCTGTATCGGTCGGATGGCCACGGCGCCATTCAACATTTCCTGGAGTTCCAATTGTGGGGCGGCCCGCTGAACTATGTTTTATGCGATTTCGGCATGGCAAGCGCGGATGGGCATCGCTTTGCCGTGGAGTGCCTGAAATTATATGGCGGCGTTAGTTACTCATGGGAGAACTGGGTGCCGCGCGTCTTCGGTGTTTGGTGTCAAGTCGGTCGGTTCTGCGGGTGGGGTCCGAGAAGCTCTTTGAAGCTCAACAAGAGCGAAATGCACAATATTTCTGATCGAGCCCTGCGGGACATCAGGGATATGATCTTGCCGAAAGCGAAGGCCGTTACCAGCCTTGAGGCCTTCGCAGATCAGATATTGAAAGACGAGCCTTGGCTACCCTGGATTACCTCGCACGGAGCGATGCGAGCTGCCGAGTATATCTATGCCGCGCGACGGATCGGGACCGATCCGTCGACCATCCTCTCCGCTATCGAGCCACGCGCCCATCCAGACGTGAAGAGTGGACTCGGTCGGAACGTCGATGCTTTCGCTTTTATCGAGAGCGTGTTGTCACATAGGTTATAGGCTGTCAGCGTCACGCCCGGTCGGGCGCTAGCCAAAGATTCGCCGCCTTCGCTGCGGAAGCATTACGCGAGCTTGATGAGGCCCGCCTCGGTCGGGGCAAATCCGCAGGCGCGGTAGAAGCCGGTCAGGTGCGGTTCGAAATCGACATGCAGCCACGCAGCGCCGCGCTCCCGCGCAACCCTCGTCGCTTCCCTGACCAGCCGCGTCGCGATCCCCTGCCTTCGCATATCAGGGTGAACCGAGGTGTCGAGGATGAAGGCATGGATGCCGCCGTCCCATGCGACGTTGACGAAGCCGACGAGCTGGTTGTCGTGGTAGGCGCCGATATGGGCGAGGCTGCGGGACAGGATGGGGGTGAATTCGCGCGGGGCGGGCGCGCCCCAGGCGGCGGACCAGAGGGCGTTGAATTCGCCAGCGGAGGGGAAGGGGTCGATGCGGAGTTCTGGCATTGGCGGTTCCCTTCATTCAGCGGAGCATGGCGCGGAGGCCTTCCCGATAACGGGCCACGTCGGCGTCGCGAGCTCATTCCGTCACAGTGACGAGCCGGCCGTCGCGTCGCTCGAATATCCTGTCGCAGAGAAAGTCGATGCCGCGCTGGGCTGGAGCTCGTGGAGGGCCATGTCCGTCTTGTCATAGGCCGGTGGCGAACTTCATCTGTCGCTACGAAGCTGCTCCTTACAATGCGCTGCTGACCGGCCGATACGATGAACCATTTGATCGACGACCAACTGAGTGGCAGACGTTTGGCAGCCTCACCGTCCCGGCCGCCCGGTCTTCCCCTTCGTCCGCCCCTTGCGCTTCTGCTCGCCCGGGTCCTCATAGCTGCCCACACCCGTCTTCCCGCGCACGACCGGCCGCACGTCATCGCGGTCCGGCTGCCCTTCAAGCAACGGTGAAAACCGCTTCGTGCTCTTGGCGGCATCCGGCTTTTCCGGCAGCGCCCCGGTGACCGGCTTTTCCGTTCGGCCGACGGTCATTTCGTCGAGGTCGTTTTTGCGGAAGAGAGTCTTCTTTGCGGGTTCGGCGATGTCGCGGCCCATCTCGTCCAAGGCGGGCTTGCGGAAGAGGGGGGTGGTGGTGTCGGTGCCTGGCCCCATGTCGTCGATGGAGGGTTTGGCGAAATAGGAGGTCTGCATCTCGGTTGCCGGCTTGGATCCCGGGGTCGAGCCCTGGGATGACGGAGGAGCGGAGGATCTGCGCGCTTTCCCTTCCATCGCCTTCGCTTCTTCGCGTGCCATCGGGTCGTCCATGGCGGCGAGTTCCACGGCCTTGAGGCGTTTGATTTCGTCGCGGAGGCGGGCGGCTTTTTCGAAGTCGAGGTCGGCGGCGGCGTCGCGCATGCTTTTTTCGAGCGCGTTGAGATGGGTCTGCAGGTTGTTGCCGACGAGGTTGCCGCCATCGGCGAAGCCCTTGCCCGAGACACCTGAGATATCGGCGCGGACGTGGTCGCGTTCGTAGACGGAGTCGAGGATGTCGGAGATCCTGGCCTTGACCGATTCCGGCGTGATGCCGTGCTCCTGGTTATAGACCATCTGCTTTTCGCGGCGGCGGCTGGTTTCCTCCATCGCCCGCTTCATCGAGCCGGTGACCTGGTCGGCATAGAGGATGACCTTGCCGTCGACGTTGCGCGCGGCGCGGCCGATCGTCTGGATCAGCGAGGTTTCCGAGCGCAGGAAGCCTTCCTTGTCGGCGTCGAGAATGGCGACGAAGCCGCATTCGGGAATGTCGAGGCCTTCGCGCAAAAGGTTGATGCCAACGAGCACGTCGAAAGCGCCGAGGCGGAGATCGCGGAGGATCTCGATACGTTCAAGCGTGTCGATGTCGGAGTGCATGTAGCGGACGCGCACGCCCTGCTCATGCAGATATTCGGTCAGGTCCTCGGCCATGCGCTTGGTCAGCACGGTGCAGAGGGTGCGGTAGCCCTTGGCCGCGGTCTCGCGGATCTCGCCGAGCACGTCGTCGACCTGGGTGCGGGCCGAGCGGACCTCGACCGGCGGGTCGATCAGGCCGGTCGGTCGGATCACCTGTTCGGCGAAGACGCCGCCTGACTGTTCCATCTCCCAGCCGCCGGGGGTGGCGGAGACGGCGATGGTGTCGGGGCGCATGGCGTCCCATTCCTCGAAGCGCAGTGGCCGGTTGTCCATGCAGGAGGGCAGGCGGAAGCCATATTCGGCCAGCGTTGCCTTGCGCCTGAAGTCGCCCCGGTACATGCCGCCGATCTGCGGCACGGTGACATGGCTTTCGTCGATGAAGACGAGGGCGTTGTCGGGGATATATTCGAACAGCGTCGGCGGCGGATCGCCGGGGTCGCGGCCGGTGAGGTAACGCGAATAGTTCTCGATGCCCTGGCAGGAGCCGGTCGCCTCGAGCATTTCGATATCGTAGCGGGTGCGCTGCTCCAGGCGCTGGGCCTCCAGCAGGCGGCCGGCCTTCTCCAGCTCGGCCAGGCGCAGCCTGAGCTCCTCCTTGATCGACTTGATGGCGCCGTTCAGCGTCGGGCGCGGGGTGACATAGTGCGAATTGGCGTAGATCTTCACCGATTTCAGGTCGCCGACCTTCTGGCCGGTGAGCGGATCAAACTCGGTGATGGCGTCGATCTCGTCGCCGAACATCGAGATCCGCCAGGCGGCATCCTCAAGGTGGGCGGGGAAGAGTTCGATCGTATCGCCGCGCACCCGGAAGGAGCCGCGCGTGAAATCCATGTCGCGGCGCTTGTATTGCTGGGCGACGAGGTCGGCCAGCAGCTGGCGCTGGTCGAGCCGGTCGCCGACCGACATCTGGAAGGTCATCGCCGTATAGGTCTCGACTGAACCGATACCATAGATGCAGGAGACCGAGGCGACGATGATGCAGTCGTCGCGTTCGAGCAGCGAGCGCGTCGCCGAGTGGCGCATGCGGTCGATCTGCTCGTTGATCGAGCTCTCCTTCTCGATATAGGTGTCGGAGCGCGGCACATAGGCTTCCGGCTGGTAATAATCGTAGTAGGAAACGAAATATTCCACCGCATTGTCGGGGAAGAAATTCTTGAATTCGGAATAGAGCTGGGCGGCCAGCGTCTTGTTCGGCGCCAGGATGACGGCCGGGCGCTGCGTCGCCTCGATCACCTTGGYCATGGTGAAAGTCTTGCCGGAGCCGGTGACACCGAGCAGCACCTGGCTGCGGTCGCCATTCTCCAGCCCCTCGACGAGGTCGCGGATGGCGGTTGGCTGGTCGCCGGCCGGCTCATAATCCGACTGCATGCGGATGGCGATGCCGCCTTCGGATTTGTCGGGCCGGGCAGGGCGATGCGGGGTCCAGATCTTGCCGTTCTTGTGCAGCGGATTGCCACTCTCGATCAGCGCCGACAGCGCCTCGACCGTGGCGGTGACGGCGGTGCCGGCCTGCAGCGACGAGGCCTCCTCCAGCGTCGTATCCATGCCGGAGACGGGATTGAGGCCGGCGGCCGCGCGCGTCTTCGGATCGGTCGAGCCGCCCATGGAGGTGCCGCGCGCCGATTTGGACGCGCTGACGCCGCCGTCGCTGGTTTTCGTCCTGGCGGCGATTTCCACCTTCTTGCGATGTTTGCCGGCCTTGGAGGCAATCTGGCGCTGGGTCTCGACGCCCGAGGTTTCGGCATCGGCCTCCAGCTGCTTCACCCAATCGGCAACCGAGCCTGAGAGGGGGGCTCCCTCAAAAGACGATTGAGGGGCTTCCTCGAAGCCATTCGGGGCGGGGGATTTCTTCGGAGATTTGGCCATGGCG
>NZ_JBFUAY010000114.1:0-17469 GCF_056406015.1 Rhizobium sp. P1_E1
AGCATCGCCTGCAGCGTGGCGCGGACGACGGCAAAGGGCTCGGACGGCGCCTTGGTGACGACCATTGCCACCCGCCCTTCCGGCAGCCGTGCCGCAGGATTGACCGTCCTCGCATCGAGGAAGATCAGGATGAAATAGGCCGGCACGAGCGTGATCCAGGCAAGCACGAGGGTGATAAGCACGAAGGCGGCCCAGGAAATGATATGGGYGGACTGGCACCACCAGATCCAGAAATAACCGAGTGCTGTCAGCCAGCAGAGGATGCCGAAGCCATAGGCGACGCGGTTCCAGCCAGCGAAAACAGGATCGAATGCCTCAGCTGCGGCGGCCTTCGCCGTCCTGGCGCGGTGACCGACTTGCAGTGCGTCGCTCATGCCGTCAGCTCCAGTCCGAAGGTGGGGCCGGCGGTGCGGATGATCGTATCGATATCCGAGAAAACCGGCGAGAAACCGAGCTCCGCCTTCGCCCTTGCGGTATTGGCAAAGAGGACCGGCGGATCGCCAGCGCGGCGAGCGCGATAATTCACGGGGACTTCACGGCCGCTCGCGCGATAGATCGCCTCGAGAATCTCGCGCACCGAGGTGCCCCGGCCAGAGCCGAGATTGACGCTGAGCGAGCCGCCGCCCGCCATCAGATGATTGACGGCGGCGAGATGCGCCTGCGCCAGATCGCTGACATGAACATAATCGCGAACACAGGTTCCATCCTCGGTCGCATAATCGGTGCCGAAGATATCGAGCCGCTCCAGCCTGCCGGCGGCGGCAAGAAGGGCGCGAGGGATGAGATGGGTCTCGGGGTGATGCCGTTCGGCAAGCTCGCCATCGGGATCGGCGCCGGCCGCATTGAAATAACGCAGTGCGGCAAAGCGGACGCCGTAGGCAGCGGCAAAATCCTCGAGCGCCATCTCGAAGATCAGCTTGGTGCGCCCATAGGGATTGACCGGGTGCTGCGGGCTTTCCTCCCGTATCGGCAACGAGGCGGGAACGCCATAGGTGGCGCAGCTGCTCGAAAAGACGATCCGGTCGATATCCTGATCGAGGCAGGCCTCGAGCAGGGTCAGGCTGCCAACGACATTATTCCGGTAATATTTCCTGGGCATGTCGACGGATTCGCCGACATAGGCATTGGCACCACAATGGATGACGCAATCGGGCGAAAACTCTGCAAGAGTCCGGCGCAGCGCGGCGGCGTCGGCAATCTCTGCCCGGATGAGCGGGCCCCAGCGGACGCTGTCGGCATGTCCCGTCGAGAGATTGTCGTAGGTGACAGGGATCATGCCGGCACGCGACAGCGTTTTGCAGATATGACTGCCTATGAAACCGGCGCCGCCGGTGACGAGAATGTAGCGGGGCATCTCATACGACCTCCGCCTTCTCTGTGCCGGCCAGCAGGCCGTCGAAATATTCGACGGTGCGAGCCAGGCCGGTTTCGAGCCCGATGCGGGGCTCCCAGCCCAGCTCGGCCATGGCCCGGGAAATATCCGGCCGCCGCTGACGGGGGTCGTCGGTGACCGCAGGCAGGTGGACGATCCGGGAACGCGAGTTCGTCAGGTCCCGAATGATTTCCGCCAGGCGGCGAACGGTCATTTCGGCTGGATTGCCGAGGTTGATCGGGCCGTTGCAAGCACTGCCGGCAGCCGAAAAACGCAGGAAACCGTCGACGAGATCGTCGACGTAGCAAAAGGAACGGGTCTGCTGGCCATCACCATAGATCGTCAGATCGGCATTGCGCAGAGCCTGCACGATGAAATTGGAAACCACCCGCCCGTCGTCCAGGCGCATGCGCGGCCCGTAGGTATTGAAGATGCGGCCGACCTTAATGTCGACGCCGTAAGTCCGGTGGTAATCGAAGAACAGCGTTTCAGCGCTGCGCTTGCCTTCGTCGTAACAGCCGCGCGGTCCGATCGGGTTGACATTGCCGCAATAGGATTCGTGCTGCGGGCTCTGGCTCGGGTCGCCATAGACCTCCGACGTCGACGACTGGACGACGATCGCACCGGTCTTTCGCGCGCAGTCCAAGGTGTTGACGGCGCCGAGCACATTGGTTAGCAGCGTTCCCACCGGATCCCGCTGATAATCGGGCGGAGAGGCTGGGGAGGCGAAATTGAAGATGAGCGACGCGTCGATATCGAAGGGCTGCCTAACATCGTGCTCGACGATGCGGAAGCGGGTGTTCGATGTGAGATGATCGACATTCGCACGGCGGCCGGTCGAAAAATTGTCGAGGCATATGACGCTGTGGCCGCGCTGCAGGAGCCTTTCGCAGAGATGTGAACCGAGGAAGCCGCCCCCGCCATTCACAAGAACGGTGCGTCGCCCTTGGAGCACCGGTATGCCTGACACTTCAGAATAACCTTCGTTGGGAACGAAACTACGCATTACAAACTCCTTCCCATGTATTTAGTCTTTTGATTATTTATGCACTGCATGCCTCCGTTATCCGCTCTGGATATTCATGAAACTGAGCGTCCATACATGAATAACTTTGTAGTTACTCTCCAGATACCGAATTACTATTAAAACAATACAACGACTTCCGCCAAGGTCAACTTGAAAAATTCCAGCTATCCAAAATAATTACGCAAGTATTCTTCAAAGTAACAAATGATTAATCACTTTCAACGCTTTACCACCAATACGCCTCTCATCCGCCTCTCAAGCTTCACTCAATGCAGCTAATATACGAGGGAAGTCGGGTGATCGGCCGCGCTCAACGGCAAGGCCGGTCTTGCATCCGGAAGCGCCATATGCGAGGGGTTTGGGCTATGTTGAAAAAACAAGATGCAGCGCAGCTGAAAGGCCGGCGTCTTCGCTTGGCGATGTTCGTCTGGGGAACGGCGCTTATGGCGATCGGACAGACGGCCTGCACGGTCGTTGATGACGACATCGCGGTCGTCGCGAAGAAGAGTATCGTCGAGGCGCCGCGCGTCTCCAAGGCCTATGCCTATCCGGAAAATCGCGCCGAGCGCCCGGCCGGGGTCACGGCCCGCACTGTCGCCTATCACGGCTCAGCGCCTTATATCTGCTCCCCAAGCGGCTTCGGACAGAAGTCGCGCTGCTTTGCGCGTCCCTCTATCTGAAGCAAAACTGATCGTTACATCAATTGCGCCACCGACCGGACATATCGTCTTCGCCGGCAGGGTGTTCATTGAAGAAACGGGAAGCCGCTTCCGTGCGGTTTCGGACATTCATCTTCTTGTAGATGTTGCGGACGTGAACCTTCACGGTGTTTTCGGAAAGATGCAGCTTGTCGGCGATGATCTTGTTCTGCGTCCCCTTGCATATGAGATCCAAGATCTGAACCTCCCGGGTGGTCAAAGCGGAGATACTGTCGCGTCTCAGCTTGAGCGCATTGTTGCGCGCCGCATCGACCGATTTTGTCTGATAGAGCGAAGGTTCCAGCTGGGTGTTCTTGTTGTTGAGACGGTTTAGAAGTGCTGACGGAAAATGTTCGCCGCCCTTCATCAGTAGATCCACAGCGGCCATGAAGACGTCGAGCCGGAGGTTGAGCGGCAGGACGCCATCGATGATCCTTGCCTCCACCAGCCGGCTGACATAGGGCTCGAGCATGTCGATAGCTTCGACGACAAGTCCGATCGAGGTTTCAGGGTGGTTTTCGCGGGCAGCCTGCAGCGCTTCTTGAAGCTCAGGGCCAGGTATATGATAGAATAAAACGAGCTTCATATCGCTGGTATCTTTTTCCAGCATCGGCTTTGTGCTCRTTATGCTTGCTACTTCACAGTTCGGAAATTTCTTCGCCAGTGCTTCTACCATGCATTCCGAAAACAGATCCGCCTTGGCTACCACTAGTATAGTATCTCCAGACGAACTCAACTTCCTTCCTTGGTCCGCATTCTCCATTCCAGACCCTGTCATGAACATATACGCCTCCCCTAGCGTTACACTTTACTCAAACGTGGAGCGATGGCGGGTATTAAATAGTATGAAATGTCGATCCCGAATGTCATCGCCTTATTTTTTAGACATTTCYTAATTATGTTAATACGGATTGAGAAGGAAGGAAATGGCCCAAAGTGATTAGTTTTAGCGGGGGAAAAACGATACGATACAAAGCCTTGGTTGTATTTTCACTTCGATAGATACTTCAAGGTTATATTTGCTCTGACTATAGCTGAACAGCTTAATGTAATATTTCAGTACAGATTGTCATAATTTCGTCATGCAGGGTGGTGGCCGGATACAGGACGGGGAAACATCGAGAGGTGCCCCTCAACCCGGCAGCGAATGCCGAGAGCCCCGAATTCTCATTGCCCGCCGACGCTCCCGCCGAAGAGATCTTAACGCTCCAACGACAGGGGCTATCCAGGGCTAGCCGGGCATGGCAGATCCGCCTTAGCCCGAATTGATGTCTATCGGATCCGCATTTTTTCCAGCAATCTGTGATCGTCGTCCAAGTGGCGACATGGAAAAGCCATGTACTGTTTAGCGTTTTTATACATGGCCTCCATTTAGGGCAACTCAACGAAAAGAAGACCTGACTACTCCTTATCCATTTCAGGATTCGGAGCCGGATATGTGCGGCCTTGTACTGAGTACGTACGTTCCCAATACCAACGGTTTGATCAACAAATCGCGAAGAAGCCGCAGATGACTAGTACCGAATACATCTGCCGATGTTAACCGCATCGGAGCGAGCGCGAGTAAAATCCCATTTGAGATGAGAGGGATTTCGAAAAGCTGCTCCGGTTTTTTTCTGGAGAAACTTGAATGTCTGACGACATCGAAATCACGAAGGTCGGGGCGCTTGCCGACGGCTTTGCCAACAGCGCTATCAATTCAACTGAAGTTGACGACGGCTCGACCGGTTATGTCGGCGGCGTCGCCAATGGCGACAATCGCGACAATACCGACAACAGCGTAGATGTGGACGTCAAGGCCGAGCTCTCCGCAAATAATGGCGACAACCGCGACAACGAATATGACTGGAGCTACAAGTCCGACGACGATACGAGCACCAAGACCACGACGATCACCGACTCCAATAACGACTACGACTGGAGCTATGACAGCAAGTCGTACAGCGACAACGACACCGACACCAAGACGATCACGGACACCGATACGAAGACCGTGACAGACACCGACATCAAGACCATTACGGATACGGATACCAAGACGGTCTCCGACAGCAACAACACGGCCGACAGCTTCAACAAGACGGATACCGACTTCGCCGTCATCGAAGACGTCAAGGACTTCGACAATCTCGGCGTTGCCGGCCACGACCTCACCTTCAACCTCGGCGACGACTTCTCCTTCACTCTCGACGTTGACAGCATCCTCAACAATTCGCTGTCCGGCGAGGGCAACGACAGCGGCTTCAGCGCCGTCCAGGCGAACCATCTGGCTGACCAGGACCAGGCCTGGAACATCAAGATGGACAATGGCGGGGCCGACAACCATCTGAAGGCCGATGGCGGCCACGCCGATAGTGCAGAAGGCATTGAGATGGACGGCAAGGGCTGGGATCTCAAGGCTGGCGACGATGCCAATGGCTCGAGCACGGCCGACGCTTCGGCCATCCTTGCCAATTCCGGCTTCCACCTCGAGCTTGTTCAGGGTGCTAACCTGCTCAGCAACACAATCGACTCCAGCGTCATCGGCGGCAATTCTCATGTTTCCGACGTCGGCGAGGATACCAGCACCTGACACGGACCTCCAACGACCAAGACGAGCTGCACCGGCCCCGGCCGGTGCAGCTTGATTGCTTGAAAACGGTTTGACGACCACACCGCAGCTCCCAGCGAGGGGCGCCCAGAAGGCCGATCGTCATTTCGAATGGGAGGGCCGAACCATGCATATCGAGAAGATTTCGGAAATCATCGCGCACTTCATCGGTCTCTTCGAGATGACGACCGACGAGATGCGGTTGCGCACCAACTATGCTGAAGGCGCAGGACCGGGCGCGGATGGACCCGTTCTGCCGGATCAGGATGCCTATACGGCTGCCTTCTCTTCCGATCTTCAGCTCAAGGATTACGATCCAGGCGTCATTTACAAAAGCGGCAGCTACGAGATCGAATATGGTCCGGCGCGCCATTTAGGCCGCGTCTTCGAAGAGAGCCTCGAGAAGCTGGCGGCGATTGCCGCAAAGGACATCCCGTTACCGCATTTCGGCGATCCCACGGATATCGTGCTCATGGATGAGCCGGAACTGACCGTCTTTGCCGGGCCTGGCTCGACGATCAGTCATGTCCTCCAGGTCAACGTCCTCTACGACGACGATTATCTCGACATGACGAACGGCGTCCATGCGCCGCGAGACACGACTTTTGTCATCGAAAAGCTCGCGGACTTCAGCACCAAGGCCGAGATCTTCACGCCTTTTTCGAGCCTCCACAGAACCGACACCTATGATGGCGCGCTGAAGATCGCCCAGGATCTCGAAAGCTATATCCAGAATGCCCAGAATACCGAGGACAGCGGGACAACCTCGCCCAGCACCGACGCGACGCATCATTTTGTCACCACCCATCCCGCGGGCGACGGCCCCATCGTCTACGTCAATGGCAAGGCCGAGACCGATATACCCGTCCTCGACGACTTCCTGCCCGACCGCGGTCTCGCCAAGCTCCAGGAAGAACCCGACGACAGCAATTCGTCCGTCGAACAGACAGATCCCAGCGGCAGTAGCCTTGATGTGACCGCCGGTGCAAATCTCCTTGTCAACGTCGCCTCGGTGATCAACACCGGCGTCATTACTTCGGTCACCGCGGTAATGGGCAACTACCACCAGATCGACGCGATCTCCCAGGCCTTCGTCTACAGCGATCACGACGAGATCGCCTCGGCGCTGCGCTCATCCGGCCATTCGGCCGAGGAGGCGGGAACGGTCGCCAAGAATATCGCCATCTTCGAACACAGCACCTTCGAAGCATCGAGCCACGCCGACAGCGATGCTGCCGAGCCGACGTTCCCGAACAGCTGGCGCGTCAGCGTCATCGATGGCGACGTCTCCTTCGTACAGTGGATCGAGCAATATCACTTCGTCAGCGACAACGACACGATGACGGTAACCACCTCGGGATCCGAAGCCACGGTTCTGACGGGCGGCAATACCTCCATCAACTTCTCCTCCTTTTTCGGGATGGGCATGCAGTATGATCTGGTGATCATCGGCGGCAATGTGCTCGACATCAACAGCATCACGCAGATCTCGCTGCTCTACGACAATGACTGGGTGCGGGCGGAAGACGGCGTCRATCCCGGCGCCGACATCCAGACCGGCAACAACCTGATCTGGAATTTCGCCTCGATCCACAATGTCGGGACGGACAGCCCCTTCGCGGCCATGCCGGACTATATGGTCGAGGCGCAGAAGGCGATCGAAGATCGCGATCCCAATATGCCCGAAGGGCTGTCGTTCGACGTGAATTTCCAGGGATATGCCGGCCTCAACGTGCTCTATATCACCGGCAATCTCTACGACATGACGATCATAAAACAGGTCAGCATTCTCGGCGATTCCGATGATGTGACTCAGGCGGCATCGACCATCCTCGACAACAATCCCGATGCAACGGTTACGATCGACACAGGCAGCAATGCGGTCATCAACATCGCCGAGATCGTCGACTACGACAGTTTCGGCCAGACGACCTATCTGGCGGGCCAGCTCTATTCAGACGCCATCCTCATTCAGGGCGGGCTGGTGGAGCATGACACGACGCAGCCGCAGCCGGCCGACGACAGGCTCGCCAACGAAGTTATTGCCTTTCTCGACAACGACGATCCGGCGGGCAGCGATTCTGCGGACGGCGTCATCAATGCCGGACATGATTTTTCATGGTCGTCGGCGCACCCCGCCGACGTAATGCAAGCCATGGTCGCGTGACCTTGAGTATTGCGGAGGAACCACGATGAACCAGATTTCAAAACAAATCTTTGCGGCAGGCAGCGCCCTCGATCTGAGGTCGGGTAATATTCCTTCCGCTGCCCCCTCGGACGCTGCGATGAGCGAGGTGTGCATCTCCGCTATCGACCAGGCGGTCGAGAATCTTCGCAGGCTCAGTGGCGCCGTTGCTTCGTCTCCCGATGGCAGCAAGGAGACGATCGAAATCGCGGCGCGCGAGGCTGCCGATATCGGAGGCGCAAGTGCAACTCAGCCGCCCCTGACGCAGAAAACAGTGCCGGCGGAAGCCTCGAATGTGAAAACGGCGCCTCCTGCCGCAGTGGCGCAGAGCCCGGCGACAGCAGAACCGGTGGAAGCACTCGCCCAGCCGCGGATCGAAGCGCGGGTGCCCCCCGAACTGCCGAAAGAGAAGACCGAGCTCAAATCGAGCCCGACGATGCCCTTCGGCAAGACCATCGAAGGCGAAAGTGGCCCGATCAGCGAGAGTGACAGGCGGCTGCGCACCGGCGGCGGCGGAAACGGCAAGGATTCCGATCCCGGGGGCGGCGGGGGCGGGGGCGGAGGAAGTGGCGGCGGTTTTCACAAGCGCAGCGAGCCTGTGAATTTCGCCGCCAGCCTCTCGCGTGGCATGGCGGCGGTGCGACGCAACATGGTGGTCGTCATGATGTTCACGATCGCCATCAACGTCCTTCTGCTGGCAATCCCGCTCTATCTCTTCCAGATATCCGACCGGGTGCTGACGAGCCGCTCCATCGATACGCTCGTCATGCTCTCGATCGCCGTGATCGGCGCCGTGCTGCTGCAGGCCTTCATGGATTCGGTGCGGCGCTTCATCCTGATGCGCACCGCAGTGGAACTCGAAGTGCAGCTCGGCGCGCCGATCCTCAGCGCTGCAGCGAGAGCATCGCTGCATGGCAGCGGCAAGGATTATCAGACGCTGCAGGACCTGCAGCTTTTGCGGGGCTTCCTGACATCCGGCACGCTGATCGCATTTCTCGATGCGCCGCTGATGCCGTTCTTCGTGGTCGTCGTCTATTTCGTGCATCCGCATCTCGGCATCATCATCATGACCTGCTGCGCGGTGCTTTTCGTGATCGCCTACCTGAACCAGAAATTCACCGCCCGGCAATTTGCCGAATCCAACGGCTATCTCAGCCGGGCAAATTTCCACCTCGATTCCATGTCGCGCAATTCGCAGATCATCAACGCAATGGCGATGATCCCCGAAGCGGTGAAGATGTGGGGCCGGGAAACGGCGGGCTCGCTGAAATCGCAAGTCGAGGCGCAGGACCGCAACATCATCTTCTCCGGCATATCGAAGGCCTGCCGCATGATCACCCAGGTCACCCTGCTCGGCTGGGGCGCGCATCTGTCGCTTTCGGGCGAGCTGACGGGCGGCATGGTGATCGCCTCCTCGATCATATCGGGACGCGCGCTGGCGCCGATCGAAGGCGCCATCGAAGGCTGGCACCAGTTCAACCGGTCGGCCGCCGCCTATGGCAGGATCAAGAGCCTGCTCTTGAACTCGCCGTTGAACTTCCCGCGCCTGCGCCTTCCCAATCCCGAAGGCCGGCTCGATGTCGAACGCATTCTCTTCGTGCCGCCGCCGCAGAAGAAGGTCATTCTCAACGGCATCTCCTTCTCGCTCAGGAAGGGGGAATCGCTTGCAATCATCGGCAATTCCGGGTCCGGCAAGACGACGCTCGGCAAGATGCTCGTCGGCTCGATCGTCCCGACATCGGGAAATGTTCGCCTCGATCTGATGGATCTGCGCAACTGGGACCAGCGCCAGTTCGGCGAAAGCATCGGCTATCTGCCGCAGGACGTGCAGCTCTTTCCCGGTACGATCAAGGCCAATATCTGCCGCATGCGCGACGACGTCGACGATCATCAGATCTACGAAGCCGCAGTGCTGGCCGACGTGCACGAGCTCATCGCAGGCTTCCCCCAGGGCTACGAAACCATCGTGGCGGCCGATGGCGCTCCGCTCTCGGGCGGCCAGAAGCAGCGAATCGCACTGGCTCGCGCCTTTTTCGGCAACCCCAAATTCGTCGTCCTCGACGAGCCGAATTCAAACCTCGATACCCAGGGCGAGGCCGCGCTTGCCAGGGCGCTGATCCATGCCAAGAAGCAGGGCATCACCACCGTGACCATCACCCAGCGCCCGGCCCTTCTCCAATGCGTCGACAAGATCCTCGTGCTCAAGGAGGGCACTGTCGCCATGTTCGGGGAAAGGATCGAGGTGCTGCAGGCGCTTTCCAAGAACAACGGCAATAACGGTCAACAAGCACCGCGCATCGAAGGATGAACGACATGGGACGGAAAAAGCAGGAGACGACCGGTCCGGTGCAGCTCGAATGGTATAGCGACGTGCCGCGCTCGATCCGGATGCACAGCATCGTCGGCCTGACGGTACTCTTCACCTCGTTCGGAGGCTTCGGCTTCTGGGCGGCGACGGCACCGCTTGCTTCCGCTGTTATCGCGCAAGGAAGCTTCGTCGCGACCGGCAACAACAAGATCGTCCAGCATCTGGAAGGCGGCATCATCAGGGAGATGCGCGTCAGCGAGGGCGATACGGTCAAGGAAGGCGATATCCTGCTGACCCTCGATCCTACAGCGTCCCGCTCGAATGAGCGGATGCTGCAGCTTCGCCGGCTGCGCCTGGAAGCTGTCGTCGCAAGGCTCCGCGCCGAAGCGCAGGGCCTGCGCGAATTCCAGCTTCCCGATATCGTGATGAAAGAGGCAAGCGATCCCGACATCAACGCGATCATCCAGAGCCAGAACGTCGTCTTCCACAGCAAGCAGATCAAGCTCGAAGAACAGCTCAACCTGATCGAGAAGAACATCAAGTCGCTGGAATACCGTTTCGCCGGCTATAAGGGCCAACGAGAATCCTTTGAAAGGCAATTGTCGCTGCTGACCGAGGAACGCGATTCCAAGGCCCGACTGGTCAAGGTCGGCTATATGCGCAAGACGGATCTTCTGGCCATCGAACGGGCGATCGCCGATGCGATGGGCGACATTGCTCGACTGAATGGTGAGCTCAACGAGAGCGAGGCGGAGATCGCCAAATTCCGCCAGGAAGCCGTCATCGCCGTCAACTCCAATAAGCAGGCGGCACTCGATGCACTCGAGACCGCCGAAACCGATCTGGACAGCGTGCGCGAACAGATGCGCGAGGCCGCCGGCGTGCTCGAACGCACCACCATCCGTTCGCCGGTGTCGGGCACGGTCGTGCGCTCCTATTTTCACACAGCCGGCGGTGTCATCACGACAGGCAAGCCGATCATGGAGATCCTGCCGGCGCATGTGCCGCTGATCCTGGAAGCGCAGGTGCTGCGCACCTCGATCGATCAGCTGCATGAGGGCGAAACGGCCTCGATCCGCCTCACGGCGCTCAATCGGCGCACGACCCCTGTTCTGCAGGGCAAGGTCTTCTATGTCTCAGCCGATTCGATCGAGGAAAATTCGGGAGCTTCAGTCAAGGACGTCTATATCGTCCGCGTCGGAATACCCGATTCCGAGATTGCACGGGTGCACAATTTCCATCCCGTTCCCGGCATGCCGGCCGAAGTGCTGATCCAGACGTCGGAACGCACCTTCTTCGAATATTTGAGCAAACCAATCACCGACAGCATGTCGCGGGCTTTCAAGGAACGCTGATCGCCCGCGATCCGGTAAATGCGACGGACTTGCCCGTTGTTCTGATGTAATGTCCATATGCCATCCTTCATGGATGGATCCCCTCCGGGGAGAAAGGGTCAAGCATGGCGGCGATGTCCGATGTCCTGTTGCGGGTCGGCCGGCTGAACTATGTCTGGACGAACACCGAAAGCCTGCTGATCTACATCATCGCCCATCTTCTCCGGGTCGAAAAGGAAGCAGCAATCGTCGTGTTCCTGACGCTCAACACGACGCGCGCCCGGATYGATCTCATCGAACGGCTTTCCAAGCTCGCTTCGACCTCTCCTTCCGACCGCAAGGCGATCCTTTCGGCCATGTCACGGCTGAAGAAGGAATCCAAGACACGCAACAAATACAATCACTGCATCTATTCCTTCGACGATAAGGGAGAGATCTCGAGCACGCAGCTGATGCGGCTCGTCGAGGACGACAAGGAGATCCGCTACGGCAAGATCGAGCAGATGGACGCACGCGAGATCGACCTTCTGGAAAAGTCGATCGCCGAAATCGTCGCCATCAGCCGGACGCTCTGGGCCTTCATCCATGCGAGCCCGCAGATCGCCGGTGAGCTCTGACCTAATCCTTATGTATGCATGTTCTCAAAACCGCTGCACACTTTCGGGCGATGTACATTGAAGCGCGCCGTCCTCCAAGAGGCGGTACGCTCTATCACTCTGAATCTATGCATGATTTCCACCAAAAACGGGTCGCGATTTTGGGTTATACGCCGGCTCCGGACTAATCACATTTAGGTCCTGCAAATCATCCGGACGGTTTATTTGAAGATCGGTGTTTGCCATTAGAATGAAATCTCCCGAGTGACGTATGGGGTATTGGGGGGCGGCATGCGCATAGATATCATCGACACCATTGCCGGGCTCGAGGCGGTACGCGACAACTGGGATCAGGTCTTCATGGAAGACCCCGACGCGCAGCATTTCCTCTCCTGGATCTGGCTGAAGAATTATCTGTCCCGCCGACGCCGCTGGTTCATCCTTGCTCTGCGCGAACGCGACCCCGAAGCACCTTATGTCGCCTTCTTTCCGCTGCGCCTCATCACGCATCTGAACGAGAAGACCGGGCTCTTCTACGACGAGATCATCATGGCCGGGAATTTTGCGGCCGATTATACCGGTCTCATCGTCAGACCGGATTACGAGCATCATGCCATTGCCGGCTTTGCTTCGTTTCTCAAACATCAGAACTGGACCGACCTGAAGCTCGAATATTTCAGCGGCCCTGCCGGCCGGCGCGAGAAGATGATCGAGGCGCTGCAGGGACCGGAGGTGATGTTTCGCGACAGCTCGCCCAAGAACAGCGAGAATATCGACAATACGATCTGTCCCATCGTCCCCCTGCCGGCCAGCTTCGACGACTATCTCGAGCAGCGGATGAGCAGCCAGACGCGCCAAAAGCTCCGGCGGTTCCTGCGCAAGGTCGAAGGCGACGATATTTACCGGATCACGATGGCAACTCCCGAGACCATCGATCGGGACATGGACATCCTCTTCAATCTCTGGCGGATCAAATGGAGTGCCCGCAAAGGCGCGGAGCGGACCGAGCGGCTGATCATCACCACGCGCGAGATGCTGATGGACAGCTTCCACTGCGGCAATCTCGAGGTGCCGGTCTTTTGGCATGGCGACCAGCCGCTCGGGGCGCTGGCGAATATCGTCGACCGGCAGAGGAAGGCCATCCTCTTCTATATCACCGGCCGCGACGAGAATTGGAAGACGCCGTCTCCCGGCCTCATCCTGCATGGATACTGCATCCGGCGAGCTATTGAGCACGGCTTCAAGACCTATGACTTCCTGCGCGGAAACGAACCCTATAAGTACATGTTCGGGGTGGAGGAAAGGCGGATCAGCTGCACCCTGTTCCGCACCCGCAGCGGCCAGAATCTGCATGGCGTGCTCAACCCGCGCAGCATTCGTTTCGTCTATGAACAGGCGCTCGACATGTACCGCAATGGGGCCCGGAGCAAGGCGGAGATCGCCTTCAACCAGGTCCTGCAATCGGCTCCAGGCCATACCGGCGCGGAATTCGGGCTCGCCAATCTGCTGTTCGACCGGGGCAAGCTGACAGAGGCACTGGCTGCCTACAAGGCCCTCGTCGAGCAAGCGCCCGATCCGACGCCGATCCATATGCGGCTTGGCGACACGCAGCTTGCGCTACATCAATATGAGCAGGCCGCAGAGACTTTCCGCCGGGTTGGCGAGATCGGGCCGCATCTCATCCAGGCGCATTACAAGCGCGGTATCGCCCTTGCGGCCAGCAAACGGCTGGCCGAGGCGGAGACCGTCTTCGCCGCGATCCAGGAGGTGCATTCGGACGATCCGGCCGCCCTCGACTATGCCGTCAAGGCGGGTGTTGCCCTTGAACGGATCCGCATGAGTGCCGAGGCCACCGCTCGCAAGACGGACGTCGTGCCGGAGACCCTCGCCCGCTGGAGCCGCGGCCGTCATCTGAGCGAGCGGCGCCGCCTGCGGCTGCATTGACGATTGTTGTGGACGCGCGATGCCCAGTGTCCAAACACACGAAAGCCCGCACGAGGCGGACTTTCGTGTATCTGGTTGCGGGGGCAGGACTTGAACCTGCGGCCGGCCTGGCGATTGGCCGGCTGCCGGGCCGGGAAACGCCTCGCTCAAAGCGTCCGGGTCCGACCGAATGTCCGAAGCAGAAGGTTGATCGAGACAGCGACTTTGTCAATGTCACGAACGTCCTGGGAGTAACGCCCGGTATAAAGTTTCACGATCATTTTATCGCGGGGCGAACCGCTAAGATTGAAAAAAAGGTGCAGGTAGAAGGCCTCCTTGTCGCCTGAGCGGGCAATGCTCCTTCGTCTTTGGGTGACCGTCCTTAGTTCGGTCTTGAAGGGCGAGAACCCCTCGAGCGACAGCGTGACATCGGCGGATGCAAAGCGCGTCTCCGGTGGCACAGCAACGACTGCCTTGTCGAGCGCCAGACTGACTATGCGGCCGGAAACACCGTCGACGTGAACCGTTTCGTCAAGTTTGAACGCATCGAAGAGCCGTCGCGGTTTTTCGAAGCAGATCAAGGACGCAATAGCGAGAACGAGAATGTTGATGCCCGACCAGCAAACCGCAATCGGCGAGAACTGCGCCTCGATATGGGAGGTCTCAGGGACAATATTGATGACAAGACCGATGGCCGTCGCCACGATCAACGCCGCTATCCAGGCAAGGCTGTATCCGTCAAATCCGATCGCCTCGTTGCCGCTGCCCTTCGGGGTCACCCTGAATGGCTTGCCGAAGGGACGCACCACACTGGAAATAACGGTTGGCAACATCCGAAACGTCGAAAAAGCCCCGACGGCACTCGATACGACAGGCAAATATCGGGTCGGTGTTATCCAGAGCATCAAAAGGAAATAGGCCGTCAGCAACGGCACCTGATGGGAGATATAGTCTGCAGCGTTGGTGAAGTAGAGCGGCAGCAAGCCGAACCAGAGATATATGATCGGGATGATCAATATCGTAAAGCGCACCAGATACTGCACCAACCACGACAGCGGAAGGAACATGATGCGTTGAAAAAGCGACAGACCAGGTCCGCGCAGTGGGCCGTTGTGAAGATAAAGTGTTTGAATTCCCCCCTGACACCAGCGCTCGCGCTGTACAAAATAGCCAGTCAGATTCTCAGCGGCCAATCCCATCGACAGGCGCTCATTCAGGTAACGGGTCTTGTAGCCCTTGTTGAGCATGGAAAGGGTGGTCAACAGATCCTCCGTGATGGATTCCGTTGGAAACCCCCCAATCTCATCGATCGCCTTGCGTCGCGCGATTGAACATGACCCACAGCAGAAACTGACGTCCCAGATATCTCGGCTCGGTGCAATTTCATCAAAGAACAAACGCTGCTCGTCCGGCCAGATATTTTCGAGGCCGAGATTTGTTTGCACCGGATCGGTATTGAAGAAATGCTGTGGCGTTTGAACGATGCCGATGGTCGCATCGGAAAAGAAGGGAAGCGTCCGGCGCAGGAAGTGACGATAGGGCACGAAGTCAGCATCGAATATCGCGATGAAGTCGCCGGAGCTGACCTTCAGACCATTGTTCATGTTGCCGGCTTTGGCATGGCTGTTGTCGGGCCGTGTGACGTGGATTGCTCCCTTCTCCTCGCAGTAGGCCTTGAGCCAATTACGACGCTGATCGTCGAGCACGTAGACTTTCAGCTTGTCTTGCGGATAATCGAGCGCAAGCGCCCCTATGATCGTCCGTTCCAGGACGTCGAGCGGCTCGTTATAGGTAGGAATGAACACATCCACCGTGGGCAATTCATCCTCGTCACCTCTAAAGAAGTCTGGCGCGAGCCTGTCGGCTTCTGCGCTCCGGTCCACGTATCGACTCATCAAAACCAGGAAGAGCACGACTTCGAAGAATGCGAGGATTTCTACGATGAACAGAAACCAGACCCAGTAGAAGTTGAGGCCATTGTTGGGATAGGGAAGTACCGTCTCGAATAACCGCCAGAGTATATAGCGCAACGCAATGGCGCCAACGACCACGCATGTGATTGCGCGCGTCGAGCTATAGTTACGCGACCAGTTGAAAGGCCCAAGCAAAAAGAACGCCAAAACCGAAAATGTCGGAGCCAGTGCTATGAGATACTGAACCACAGGCTCTCTACCCAGTTCCATATGTGGAGGTTAGGTTTGGGAAGGCGCACCTGAACAGAACGCCCCACCTGACAAAAGTTCGCATAATCCGTATTGAGAGCGGAGGGAGCCAGACCGACGCGTATTCGATCGTTGCGTTTGGTTGTTTCGGGCTGATTGGCTGCCAGCGTGTCCTTCTCGGCGACCGCGGAACTGCCTCTTACCGATAGGACAACGCCTTTGAAGGCCTCGCCTCCGCCTAACAAGCGCACCTCCGCAGCAAGGCCTGGATAAATCTCTTGGTAATCGACCTCCGGAACAAGGATATCGACGAAAAGATCGCTGCAATCGAGGATGCGCATCAGCTCGGTATTGAGGATGACGTTCGAGCCGTTGACGATGTTGCTACTCCACACGACTCCGTCGAAAGGTGATGGATCTGATGCCGAAGTGAGACTGCGGACGCGGTTTTCCTCCTCAATCAGCTGCATCTGTACCTGCGCGCCCCGTGTTTCGTTTTCGGCGATGCGCGTATTGAGATCGTTGATCCGAACGATGACCTCATCCTGTCGCTGGCGAGAATAGGGTACGTCGTTCTGGCCGTCACCGAAAACGAAAACACCCTTGCGAACGGCTTCCAGCTTTTGTTCGAGCTGGGCTACGGTCAAGCCACTGATTTCGAGTTCGCCCCCCGCCGCTTCCCAGGCGGCTCGGGCGGACTCGACCATCTTGGTGGACAGGATACCCTTCGCCTCAAGCGCGRGCCGCCGGTCAAAGTCGACTTGCGCGACATTGTCCTGCGCCTTGGAAACCTTGACCCGTTTGTTTAGAATTTCAACTTGTCGCTCCAAGTCGGCAACGGTTGTCCGCGTAAAGACTTCCATGCGTGCGCCCAATTGATCACGAAGCCTTACAAGCTCATCACGTTCCCGCTTTAGCGCCGCAACATGTTCGACAGCAGTCATGTGGTCGGCCTGCAGCGAAGTCAGTATTGCGCGGTTCACGCGGGCATTGTGTATCACGGCGAGCGGCGCTCCTGCCGACACGCGCGCACCAACTTTTGGGGGCGTTTCTGCGACTTCACCGTCGATAGGAGCGTTCACGATCGCAAATCGCGCATTGACTGTACCGTCGAGACTTGTAAAGCCAGTTAGGCCGGGCAGCAGAAGGACGATGGCAAGCGCGAACAGTAATATGCCGATCAGAATGCGGGTAATGCGGTGGTTCCAGATCATTGGCAATTCCAAAATCATCAACCGCAAGGCACTCGTGTGAGGCTTGCGTAACTGCAACCA
>NZ_JBFUAY010000115.1:0-17411 GCF_056406015.1 Rhizobium sp. P1_E1
AAAGGTGACTAAAATAATCATCTTATGTTGACAAGGCCAATTTCGCTCCATAGGTTCCGCCCGCATCCGTGGCGTAGGGACCAAGCAATGGCACGTGTTTTTTTGAATGTTTCTAATAATGTATCGCGAATTTATAGAGATAGCCTATTTGTCACGACAGCGATCGTCCTGATCGGCATTGCGGCATCGCCGGCTGCGGCCCAAAGCGCCACCGAYGCCAGTGCGACAGCGCTGGAGCCGATCGTCATTCAAGGCGGCGCAGCCTCTGATAGCAAGGCTGACCGGACGTCCGTTGCCGCTAAGAACAGCTCGGCGGCGACCAAAATCAACACGCCGCTCGTCGAGACGCCGCGTTCGGTCTCGGTGACCACCGAGAAGGAAATCGAGCAGCGGGGCGCCCAGAGCATCATCGAGGCCGTGCGCTATTCGGCCGGCGTGACGACAGGACCGAACGGCTTCGATCCGCGCTTCGACCAAATCTTCATTCGCGGCTTCAACATCACGACGGTTGGCGACTATCGGGACAGCCTGCGCCAGCCCTATATCAATTACGGCATGTTCCGCACCGATCCCTATCAGCTGCAACGCGTCGAGGTGATCAAGGGACCGGTATCCGTTCTCTACGGCTCGGGATCGCCGGGCGGCCTCGTCAACAAGATATCGAAGCTTCCGACCGAAGAGCCGATCCACGAAGTCGGTATCTCCTACAGCACCAAGGATCGGGCTCAGGCGATGTTCGATTTCGGTGGACCGATCAGCGAAGGAAATGATGATTTCCTCTATCGCATCGTCGGCCTTGCCCGTCACGGCGACAACAATTTCGATATTGCCGACGATCGCTATTTCCTGGCGCCGTCCTTCACCTGGAAGCCCGACGAAGGCACGTCCTTCACGCTGTACGGCCTGGCGCAGTCCGACGAGACCGATGCCAATGTCGGCGCGATCACGACCGTCGACGGCAAAATTCTCGACATAAGGCAGAGCGATCCCGACTACGACTACCAGAAGGTCAAGCAGCAGCAGATCGGCTATCAGTTCGAGCACGAATTCGACAACGGCCTGACGTTCCGCCAGAACCTGCGCTATTCGCATCTCGATCTCAGAGCTCGTTACCTCGGCGTTTCCAGCTGGACCGGGACTGTCGCTCATCGTAACGCGAGTTCGATCCGCGACGAGATGAACGTCTTCCAGGTCGACAACCAGCTCGAGGCGAAGTTCGATACGGGTCCCCTTGCGCACACGATGCTGTTCGGCCTCGACTACACCAATCTCCAGTCGAACTGGGGCTACGGCATCGGCGCCGTCAACTCGGCCTTCGATTTCGATATCGCCAACCCGACCTATGGTGTCTCGGGCGCCACGCCGGCCTATGACTTCATCGTTGCCGATGCCGATATGCGCCAAGTCGGCGTTTACGCCCTTGACCAGATCGAGGCTGGAAACTGGCGTTTCAACCTCGGCGGTCGCCAGACCTGGGTGAACCAGACGCGTGACACGACCTATCCCTCCTTCGGGTTGAACGACTCGGAAGACGTCAACAAGAACGCCTTCTCCTGGCAAGCCGGCGCGCTTTACCTCTTCGACAACGGCATTGCACCCTTCGTCTCCTATGCGACCTCGTTCGACCCGGTCACCAACCGGTCGGCATCCGGCAAGATCCTGGAGCCGACCGAGGGTGAACAGTACGAACTCGGCGTGAAGTACCAGCCGCCGGGCACCGACATCCTGCTGTCGGCGGTCGCCTATCACATCGTCGAAAAGAACAAGCCGGTGCTGGTCAATCCGCTGACCCTTGCCTACGACTCGCTTGGCGAAGTGACGGGAAAGGGCATCGAGCTTGAAGCGCGCGCGGCAATCGCCGACGGCCTCGACATCATTGCGGCCTACACCTACAACCATTCCGAGGTGACCGGAGGCGACAATGAGGGCAACACGCCGGCCTTCACGCCCGCGCATGTCGCAAGCCTCTGGGCCAACTATACTTTCCAGGAAACCAATCCGTTCAACGGCCTGTCGGTCGGCGCGGGCGTCCGTTATGTCAGCGAGAATTGGACGGATACCGCCAATACCTCGAAGAACCCGTCGAGCTTCTATGTCGATGCATCTGCCGCTTATGATTTCGGCGCGATCGACAAGAACTACGAGGGCCTGACGGCTGCCTTCAATATCCGCAACATTGCCGACCAGCGCGACACCGTGTGCAACGAGGGCTTCTGCTATCTCGGCCAAGGCCGCAACATGACGGCGACCCTGAAGTATCGGTGGTAATAGATGGCGCCGGAGACGACCCGAGCGCTCCAGCCCGCGACGTTGATCGCTGATCATCCCGTCGCCCACCAGGCCGTCGACCTCGACGGCCTGGTGGGCGACGGCCCGTTCTCCTATTGCCGCGGCAAGCTGCTCAGTTCTCCACCGCAGACAGGCATCGTCATTCCCTGCAGGGATCTTTGCGACCGGGCAATCTTTGACGAAATCATTGGCCGATATGCGCAAAAGTTTCCAGGCAGCGACCGTCGTGCGATCGTCTCCATGTGGACGCTCTACTATTTCAGCATCCTGACGATCACCTCCAGCCTCCACATGTTCGTGCACCGGATTGGGCTGGCGTTGGAGATCGACCGGCTTTCACTCGTCTGCAACGAGCATACGGGTGAGCCGGAAGCATTCGTGATGTCCGAAAGACCAGACGTTACCACCGATCCCGCCGGCGAGCTTCACCGGCTGATGCGCCGCCACGCCGAACCGGTGATCGCGGCGATCGCCGTCAATGCCGGCGTCGCTCCGAAGCTTCTCTGGAACAATGTCGCGGCATATCTCTCCTGGATTCTCAAGGAGATCGCCCATCGTCACGAGCCCGCCCTTGTCGAAGGCGGCCTGGCGCTGCTCGAAGAAGCTGTATGGCCATGCGGCGGGCGCAATCCGATGTTCGGCATGATCCGCATTGCACGACAGCAATGCGGCCTCGAGTTCGCTCGCCGAAAAGTCTGCTGCCTGCGCTACAATCTGCCGGGCGTGGGCGGCTGCGGCGAAGCCTGTCCGCTGCCGGACGGGCGCCATTAGCTCCTAGCGGCTCGCCAAGGTCCTGAAGAGACGATGGATGGCAGTCGGCGATGACGAGAAGGGCCGCTCCGATGTACCGCGCTGCTCATTGCCAACGCGCCAGGCAGAAAGTCCTGTCGCCTCAAAACACGGCTTCACCTGCCTCAACGTCGGCGAGCGGCTTTACCATGAACAGGCATGGATGATCCTCGTGCCAAAGCTTTGCAAAGACCTCGGCCCGCACAAAGCCGTTCCGGTCATAGAAGCGCCGCGTCGCCTCGAACTGCGGTTCGTCGCGGTCGCGCGGGGCGAGAGTCTTTACGGTCAGCAGTCGGGCACCCGATTCATGGCCGAAACGTTCGGCCGCATCGATGAGATGGCGTCCGGCGCCGCGACCGTGATGTTCGGGTCGTGTCGCAATCAGCGCGATCTCGACGGCGCCGGGCGGGTGCGGCTTCAAGGCCATCAACGCAGTCACGACGTCGGCTTCGACATAGCCGAACACCAGTAGGTCTTCGATCGCCTGAGCGCTCGCTTCGATGACCTCAGGTTCTGAAAACCAGTCGGGCAAAGCCCCCATGATCGATCGGCAGAGCTCCGCCTTGCCCGTCACGATCTCCACTGTCCTTCCCATTTTTTCTCGCTTTCATCAGGTCGATTTAAACTTGACTCTTGTTATCACCTTAAAATAGACACTGCAATCAAATCGTGTACTTTCCTCGAAAAAGGAACGCCAAGACCGCATCGACCAGCAACGACAGAGCCTGATTTTCCATTTGTAAAAAGGGTACAGGACAATGCACACATTGCATCKTGATGTGAACGGAAATGCCGTGGTCAACGCCATGATCGAAAACAAGGAAAAACTCCTCAAAACGATTGAAAGCGTTGTCAAATCAAAGTCATATTCCGAGGATATATTTCAGGATGGAGTCATTAAAGCCTATGGGGTCAAAACTGACGGCATTCGTTGCCCGATCGGTTACGCCTTCCGGATGGTCTATAATCTCGCACTCGACGAAAGCCGCCGGCGACGTCAGCAGATGAACAACTATAGGTCGATTCGACCAGGTTCAGGAGATCACGGCTCCCATCCCCACCGTGCTCGACCAGCTTGTCGCCGCCGAGACTTTGCGCAACGTGCTTGCCTCGCTCGAGGCGTTGCCGAAGCGAACCAACGATGCCTTCATTCGCCATCGCCTTAACGGCGTGCCGCAGAAGGATATTGCAGCCGAACTCGGCGTCTCAAGGACCCTCGTCAACTTCATGATCAAGGCGGCAGAGGAGCATTGCCATCTGGCAATTACTGAGCCTGCTTCCCGCCCCGACCATGCGCACCGCCAGGACCCTACCGTTTCGCGGCGTACAGCGCCTGCTGCAAATCACTCCACAACAGTTCCGGCTCTTCCAGACCAACGGCGAACCGAACCGTCTGCTCGCTCACACCGAACCGGATGAAGGAGGTCATCCGGTCGGGGATCTGCAACGCGACCTTGGCGGGGACCACCAGCGTTTCGGGTCCCCCCCAGCTGACACCGAGGCGGATGTCGCGAAGGCTATTCACAAAACGTGCGACATCGATATCGGGATAGAGGTCGAAGGCGAACAGCCCGGCATAACCCGTGAGCGTTGCCCGTCCGGGATGTTCCTGGAATGCCGGGTGACGAACGCGTGCGATCGCAGAATGCTCCTTCAGCCGCCCGGCCAACAAAAGCCCGCTGCGCTCGTGCTCCTTGAGACGGACACGCAGCGTGCGCATGCCGCGCAGCAGCAGCCAGGCCTCGAACGGTGACAGTTTGGCGCCGACATAGGGGTAGGATATTGAATTGATCCTGGCGATGGCCTCCTTCGAGCCGACGACGACGCCGGCCACCGTATCGCTGTGACCGCCGAGATATTTCGAGGCGGCGTGAATGACGATATCGACGCCATGCTGGATCGGTTTTTGAAAGAGCGGCGTTGCCCAGGAATTGTCGATGATTGTCGTAACACCGGCCTCCTTTGCCATGGCCGACAGCGCCGCAATGTCCTGAAGCTCGAAGACGAAGGATGTGGGGTTTTCAAGATAGAGCAGCTTGGCGCCCGACAGAGCCTTGCGGACCTCGTCGTGGTCGGCGGGATCGACAAAGTCCACCGCGACGCCGAGCCTGCCGAGCAGCTTCACCAGAAGGCGGTAGACATCGTTGTAGAGATGGCGAACCGCAACGACCCGGTCTCCGGCCTCAACGAGACTGAGAATTGTCGAAGTAATGGCGGCCGTTCCGCTCGAGAAAGCCCGTCCATCCTCTGCGCCCTCGAGGCGGGCGACCAGGAGTTCGAATTCACGAACCGTCGGATTGTCACCACGCGAATAGATGTAGTTGCGCGTGCGRCCGGCGAAAACATCCTCCATCGCCTCGTAACTGTCGTAGGTGAACAGCGACGTTTGGAAGATCGGCGGAGACACGGCGTTGAATGCCGCCGGATCGACAGGCGTAAAGAGATCGTCAGCGGCCGCATGGGCGCCAAGGTCGTGCGGGTTGATCGACTGGTTCATGGTCATCCTCTCATGGACAAAAGCTGGGATATGGACGGATGGAGGTCAGATGGTCGGCAGAGCGCTGCCGGAGCGCGCGTAGCGTCCTCATCAGGCAGACGGCCGACAGCAGGCCGGTCAGGGCAGAGGCCAGGAACATTGCGGCCAGCAAGCCTGAAAAACCGAAGAACGGCGGCAGGAGAGCCAGCAGCGGAAACAGAAGATAGCCATTCTGCGCCAGACCGATGGCAACGGCCGCTTTCGCTCTGCCCTGAGCCTGGAAGAGGATCAGCACCGTTTGCCGCAGGCCGAACAGCAGAAGCGGAAGGTGGGTTGCGACGATCGCTTGCGCCGCGATCCCGATCACCGTCGCATCGTCGGTGAAAAACGAGGCAAGCTCTTCGGAGAAGGCGAGCGCGGCCACCCCGTAAGTGCCACTCACCGCAGTTGTGACCGCTGTCAGGATGCGGGCGGCCGACAGCACTCGGGCCGTATCGCCTCGACCCCAGGCAAAACTCAGGATCGACTGGGCCCCGAGTGAAATACCGATGACCGGGAGCGTTCCCACCGCCAGCAGCCGCAAGGCAATCCCGACGCCAGCGATGCCGGCTTCTCCGTGATAGGTGCCGGCGAGCGACACCATTGCCGCAATCGCGCCTGCGGTCGCGAGACTGGTGAGTGTCGTCGGCGCGCCCACTGCAAGGACAGGCCTGAGATAACCGATATCTCTCCACTGCCAGCCAAACGCCAGCCGGACCGTCCCAAGCCGCCTCGCGTGGTAAGCAGCATAAATGCAAAGTGCCACCAGTTGGGACAGGATGGTTGCGATCGCAACGCCCTGCAGGCCGAAGCCGAAGCCAAAGATCATGATCGGATCGAGGATCATGTTCAGCGCAAAACAGGCGACCAGCGTCCACATGCTGAAGCGGGCATTGCCCTCTGCGATCGCCAGGAAATCGAGAATGATCTGCGCCATCGTCAGCGGCACCGAGACCGCAATCATCATCAGATATTGCTGCGCGAGCGGCTGAAGGGCAGGCGTGGCGCCGAACAGCAGCAAATCTGGAAATGCGAGGATTGCGATGGCGCTTGCCGCGCCGAAGACGACGCCGGCAGCAAGGCTGACGGAGGCAATGGCGCCAGCCCGGGATCGGTTGCCGGCTCCGAGCGTCCGCCCGACCTCGGTTGCGACACCGACGCCGATCCCTTCGCCGAAGGCCGCGACGAGCATGAGGACCGGCAGGACGATCATGATCGCCGCGATCTGATCTTCACCGATCATTCCGATGAAGATCATGTTGATCGTGTGATGGGCGGCGTTGATCGACAGGCCGAACATCGCCGGCAGTCCAAGCCGAAGCAGCAGCCTGAAAAGCTGAGGACTGGCAAGGTCCTCCGGTGCGAGGCGCTGCCGTCTCCGGAAGCTGCCGCTTGCGTCGCTCATGTCGTTCATGACGCGGGCACCCAGAGACGATCACCGAAGAAGCGCTCGCGGCCGAGCATGACGAGGAGCGCCCGCTTGTGCGGAAAATCGAAATGCTTGACCTTGGCAAAACCCGAGCGGTCGAGGTTGCGGATCTGCTGCTCGTGACTGGCGCGCGGCTCGCCGACAATGCGCTTCGTGCGCGGATCGTCGAGGAAGATGAAATGCATCAGCGAAGGAAGCCATGCGCTGATCCATTTCTTGCCGCGATAATCGGGCTCGCCGATCGCCACATGCCATCCACGATCATAGTCGTCGGCGTCGTAAAAGGGACCGAGACGGTTCTCCTTTGCCCAGTAGACTTCGAAATAGCCGAAAGGGATATCCGCGAAACTGCCGATCAGCGGCAGGACATGCGGATCGGCGATCCTCTCCTCCAGGATCTCCCGATGTTTGCCGATCGAGCCTGCATCCTCCCAGATCGTGTTGACCTGTTCGTCGTTCATCCAGCGATGAAATGCTGCAAGATCGGTCTCGGCATCGGCCACGGTGAAGGCTATTTCCCGTTCCAGCCAGGGGATGAAACGCTGGTAGACCGTGCCCTTCGGCTTTGCAGGTCGGCGCGGATGATACCGGCCCGCGGTCATCTCCTGCACGGGCGGCAGCGGATAGGACAGCTGCGGCAGCCAGAGCGATGGCCATTGCCATAGGATCGCCGAATCGAGCCTTCCGCCTGTGCCGGCAATGTGTCTGGGAAGGCTTGTCTGATGCCCTTCGAAGACGACTGATGTAATCGAGCGATCTTGTGCCGTCACCGCTTCGGCGGCCGCCATCAGAAGCTCCGGCGATTGCACCGGATCCCCATGATAGAAGGTCACCGACGCTATGCCGGCCTCGACCTCGAATGCGGCTTCGTGGTGGCCGTAGGCGGTCTTGAGGTGAATGAGATTGGGTGCAAGGCTGATGTAGCTGCGCGACTGCAAAGCGCGCCTTTGTTTGGCGGCGTCGAAATCCATGATGTTCTCCTTGCCGGTCGGGCTTTTAGCGCTGCGAGCATGAAGAAAGCTCCTGCGTCGATTTGGTAGAATGACGATCCATCTCCGGCCGGATTTAGGGATAAGCGAAGAAAAAAATTCTCATCAATTTTCTAAACTGCAGCCTGCCGGATCCGTCACTTGCGCATGACCATCATCACCGCAGGAGCTGCGAATGGATAATCTTGAGCCTCACGACGATCTTTGGATCGCCGTCATCGACACCGAGCGTCGCTACTCGGTCTGGCCGCAGGACAAGCGGATTCCCTTGGGCTGGGAGCCGGCGGGCTTTGCCGGTTCGCGCCAGCAATGCCTGGCGCATATCCGTGACGTCTGGGCGGACCCGCGCCCTCTCTCTTTGCGCTCGGCAATCGCCGGCGACGCGCGTCTCTGAAACCGGCTGGATGACACGGATGAACAAGCAGATCACAAACTTCGCAGATGCCCACCCGACCGATATCGCAACGGACGCGGTCTTCGAGAGCTTTCCACTGACGATCGCCCAGAAGCGTATCTGGTCGCTGGAGCAGATCGGCAACTACACGGTCTTTCCCGACCAGGTCATTTCGCTGCGATTGAGCCCGGCGTTCGACGTCAAGACGATTGCCGGCGCCTGCCGGACGCTGGTGGCGCAACATCCCTCCCTTGCCACCCGGTTCCGCCGGCTGGCGGGCGGGCGCGTCGAACAGTACTGCGGCACACTAAATGCTGTACCGATCGAGATTGTCGGTGAAGGTGCTGCTCTTGCCGAGCCGGATGCTTGGGCCGAACAGAAAGCCTTCCGCGACAGACGCTTCGATCTTCTTGCCGGTCCGCCGGCACGTGTTCAGATTGTCTTGCTTGCGGATGGACAGTCGCTTCTGACGATCGTGATTCATCCAATCATCTCAGACGATCGCGAGAAGTCGATTCTTACCGGCTCCCTGACGCGAAGTCTCGATGGCGGACCCACCCGCGATACGCAGCTACCAGATATCTTGGCCGGAACGCGAGAGGCCGATTGGCTGCAGACAGAGCAGGCGCAGCAATCCCTCTCCTACTGGCGGCAAACGATCGGCCTCGACTACGCGGCCACGACCTTTCCCACCCGCTTCAACAGTGGCGGGCTGGCAGGTGTGGCACGCGCTCAGCATCGATTTTCGATCGAGCCCGGTCTCTGGGAAAAGCTCGATCGACATGTGCAGCAAAAGGGATATCAGGTCGAGCGCGTGTTGCATGCCGCCTTTTGCGCGCTGCTGGCACGCTACAGCGGCAACTACGCTTTGCTGACCGGGCTCCTGATCGCGCGGCCGCAGAAGGACCACCTTGCGAACCGCGGCCGTGCCGAACAGATCCTTCCCCTCACCCTATCGCTAACATCCAGAAATTCGCTCGACGATGTCATCTCTGCGATCACTTCGGTAACGCAGGAGGGGCTTCGCCGGCTGGTTCCGCTGGAGCGCATCACCCAGGAACTGGTCGTCGACGAAGCGGCGGCCCAGGAAGCCGTGGTCAAAGCCCTGTTCGAATTCCGCGAGCCGTATCCGATCCCCGGGCACGCAACAAATCTGGAGCCCCTGGGCGCGCGCGCCGACAGCGAGCTTTCCCTGGTGATCGAAGCAGGTCTGGATGGTGCTGCATCCGGGCTGATCGATTATGCACAGGATCTCTATGACAGCGCCGTGATTGCCCGTGTCTCCCGGCATTTCATCCTTGTGCTCGAGCAGATCGTTGCGCGGCCGAACGTGCGGATCAAGGACATCGAACTTGTGGGCAGCGACGAGCTCGACCAGTTGTCGGCGCCCTACGAAGATGACGTGGTCAACGATGACAGGCCGGTCCACGAGCTGATATCAGCCCATTCGCGCCAGACGCCGGAGAAGACGGCGATTGTCTACGGTGACGAGGAATGGAGCCATGGCTGGCTAGAGGCCGGCACCAACCGTCTCGCACATCGGTTGCGTCAGCTGGGTGTTCGCGCCGAGGTGACGGTCGCCATCTTCATCAAGCGCTCGCCAGAGGCAATCGTCGGGATCCTCGCGACGCTGAAGGCGGGCGGCGCCTATATCCCGGTCGAGCCCGACCATCCGCCGGCACGCAACCATCACATTCTGCGCGATGGCGGTGTCAAAATCGTTCTGACCCACAGCTGGCTTCGCCATCGGCTGCCGGAAGAGCTCGACGCCACTATCCTCGACCTCGACAAGATCGACCTCGACGGCGAGCCGGATACGCCGCTCGATATTCCCACTCACAAGGATCAGCTGGCCTATGTCATGTATACCTCCGGATCGACCGGATTGCCGAAGGGCGTGGCCGTCGAGCACGGCCCGCTGACGCACCATCTGCAGAACACCTCGCGTGTCTATGGCATGAGTTCGGCGTCCCGTGAGCTGCCGTTCCTGCCTTTCAGTTCGGACGGCGGGCACGAGCGATGGATGAACCCGCTGATGGAGGGCGGCAGTATCATCCTTCCCGATCAGCCACTGTGGACGCCGGAAGAGACATTGACGGCCATGCGCAAGCACGGCGCCAACAATGCCAGCATTCCCACAACCTATCTGCAGCAGCTGGCGGAATGGGCTGATATTTCAGACGGCGCGCCCCCAATGCGCCTTTATTCCTTCGGTGGCGAGGGGCTGGCGCAACCGACCTTCGATCTGCTGTCGCGGGCGCTGAAATCGGAATGGCTGATCAACGGCTACGGGCCGACCGAAACCATCATGACGCCGATGGTCTGGAAGGTGAGGGCGGGCACGAAGTTCCAGGGGGTCTATGCTCCCCTCGGTCGCGCTGTCGGGTTAAGGCGCGTCTATGTGCTCGACCCTGACCTCAATCCGTGCCCGATCGGCGTGACAGGCGAACTCTATATCGGTGGTGAGGGCATCGCACGCGGCTATCTCGGCAAGCCGGATACGACGGCGGACCGCTTCATCCCCGATCCGTTCTTCACGGAGGGCGGCCGACTTTATCGTTCCGGCGATCTGACGCGTTGGCGTGATGACGGAACCGTCGAATTCGTCGGTCGTGTCGACCATCAGGTGAAGCTTCGTGGCTACCGGATCGAGCTCGGCGAGATCGAAGCGGCGCTCCTGCAGCAACCCGGCGTCGGCGAGGCTCTGGTCGTCCTGCGCGATGACGATGCCGGCGGTGAAAAGGCGCTCGTTGCCTACGTCGTTCCGAAGAAAGACGAGACGCTTGACGTCGAGACGACCCGCACCGCCCTCGAACGCAGCTTGCCGTCCTATATGGTGCCGGCTGCGGTGGTCGAACTGGAAAAAATGCCGACCAATCCGAACAGCAAGCTCGATCGATTTGCGCTGCCGGCGCCACAACCGGTCAAGCGCGCAATCGTCGAGCCGGCAACCGTGCTCGAAGAAGAGGTGCTGGATGTCTGGCGGCAGGTACTCAAGTTGGAAGCAATCAGCGTCGAGGACAATTTCTTCGCGATCGGCGGCAATTCGCTCGGAGCGATCCGTATTCTTTCCTTGCTCCGGCAGCGCCGGCCGAAAACCCCGCTCATCGTCGCCGATATCTTCAACAACCCGACCATTCGCTCGTTTGCCGGCGTGATGGAGCAGGGGGATCAACGGGATCTCTCCGAGGTGATCGTGCTGCGCGCTTCCGGCGCCAAGCCGCGGCTCTACTGCTTCCCGGGGCTTCTCGTCAGCACCCGCGAATATGTCAAGCTCGTCGACTATCTCGGAGCCGATCAGCCGGCGACCGGCTTCATATGCCACTCGCTCTCCGAGAAAAAGGCAGTCGGCGCTCCGGTCGAAGAGATCATCGAGAGCTATGTCGATTATATCGGGACACACAGTCAGGGCGCGCCCTGCTATTTCCTCGGCTGGTCCTGGGGCGGGCTTCTGGCCTACGAGGCTGCCCGCGCCCTCGGTGATCAGGTCGACGTCAGGATGATGGCGATGGTCGATGTTTGCGATCTCGGATCGGAATTTGCGATCGGCGCAAAGCCGAGGTTCCGGCCCGGCGAGCGCGATGAGCTTCATCGAGACGTGCAGGCATGGCTTGGAAGAACGGCGATGCGTCCCGAATGGGACCGGCTGCTGTCGACGATGGACGCGGATACCTACGACCAGTTCCTGCGTTTTGTCGGCGACGAAAAGGACCCGCTTCCAAACGACGGGCCCGATATCAGCAGTCGTGAGCATACGTTTTGGGTGCTGATCGACAATGCCCTGATCTTCCGCAAGCACCGGCTCGTTCCTCACGATGTACCGATCTATCCCTGGGCTGCCGACGACAGCCTCAACCGCGGCCTCAACCTGATCGACTGGCGCCGCCTGTCGCCGCGGGCGCATGCGGCCGAAATCATCACCGGCACCAACCATCTGCACATGATCGGGTCTCCCGCCTTCCACTCAAGGCTTGCCCTGCGTCTCAAGGAAACAGAGAAGGATATCGCATGACCGTCGCTTTTGCCCGCAGGGATGCCGAGCCGCTGGATATTGCTGGCATCGGCATCGGCCCCTCCAATCTGAGCCTCGCCTGCCTGTTCGAGTCGGTGCCCGAGATCAGAAGCCGTTTCTTCGAGCGACGAGACTCCTTCGACTGGCATCCCGGCATGATGATGCCCGGCGTCGAGCTGCAATCGTCCTTTCTGAAAGACCTCGTCACCCCGGTCCTGCCGACCAGCCGCTGGTCATTCGTCTCCTATCTGGTTGCCCATAAGAGGCTCTACGCTTTCCTGAACGCCAATTATGAGGCCGTTCCCCGGCAGGAGTTTGCACGTTATCTCGCCTGGGTCGCCAACGGCGTGGACGGCCTGCGCTTTGGCACGGAAATCCGCGACGTCGAGCACCGCGACGACCGCTTCTTCCTGCGGTTCGACAACGGACAGGAAGAAGCGCGAAACCTGGTGATCGGCACGGGATCTTCACCCTTCGTGCCCGACTGGGCAAAACCGTTTCTAGGGGCCGATTGCTTTCATAACAGCGAGGCCAAATCGCGTCTCGGCGATCTCGGCACCGCCCGCATCGTCGTGGTCGGCGGCGGTCAAAGCGGCGGCGAGGTCGTCGAAGCCTTGCTTGGCGATCCCGGTTCCATGACGGAGCTGACATGGATCAGCCGGCGTCATAATTTCGAGCCGATCAACGATACGCCGTTTTCGAACCAGGTCTTCTCACCGGAATACGTCCAGGCCTATCTGAAGCTCGGCGGCGAGCAGAAGCAGGCCGCTTTGAAGAACTCGATCCTGACCAGCGACGGCTTGTCGATTTCGACGATTCACTCGATCTATCGCCGCCTCTATGCGTTGCGCTACCTCGAGCCGAGCACGCTCAATGCCTCTCTGGCGCCCAATCGCGATGTGATCCAGATGGAGCGGAACGGCAATGCCTACCGGCTCATCGTCAGGAACCAATTCGACGGCGGGATCGAGGTGCTGCATGCAGATGCGGTGGTGCTGGCAACCGGCTACCGGTTCCGATTGCCGGATGCTCTCGGCTCGCTGGGCGACAGGATAACGCTCGACAGAAACGGCTATCCGCTTCTCAATGACGACTACACGATGCAGTGGACGGGTCCGCGGACCAACCGGGTGTTTGCGCAGAATGCGGGGCGCTATTCGCACGGTATCGCCGACTCTCAGCTCAGCCTCATGGCCTGGCGCAGCGCAACCATCGTCAACACGCTTATCGGCCGGCAGCATTTCGATGCTGAACCCGACAATGGGCAACTGGCCTGGGCGACGGAGACYGCTGCCGCAATGCCTCATCAGCTCCGAGCCGGCTATTCGGACGGCATGTTATCGTCCTGAAATAGGCGTATCGAAATGCCGGGGAGCCCCGATTGAGAGCAAGCAGCCAGCGCGACGACGTGCTGGCTGCCGCTTTCGACCAGACGGTGATGCCATCGTCGATCGCGATCGCCGCCTGTTATGACAGGGATGCCATCCTTCCAGGAAAAGGCGACGTTGCGAGGATCCACGCGCAGCCCGACGCCGAGTGCCTTTAGATGGCTCTCCTTCAGCGTCCAGAGTGCAATGGCGCCCCGTGCACTTTCGCGCGCAGGCAATTCCGCGAGCCAGCGCCGTTCGTCTGCACTGCAATAGCTATCCACTGCCGCCTCTTCGATCTCGGCGTCGGCGCGTTCGCAGTCTATTCCCACGTAATCACATCCTGAAGCGACCGCGACCGCCACAAGCCCGTCGGCATTGGCGAGGCTGAATTGCGGCCTATCACGACCCTCAAGCCTCAGCTTGCCGTGCCTGTCTGGAGACAATGGGACCTTGCTCGGCGATATCCCGGTCTGCAGGCTCAACAGTTGCCGCAAGAGATACCGGCCGGCAATGAACGATGCCCGATCTCGTTCAAACCGATAGGTCGCGGCGCGATCCCGTTCATCCGATGAAAGCGACTGCATCCAGCGGTTCCAGTCGCTTTCGTTCTTGGAATACTGCCAGAGCGCTATTTCAATGTCGGCAGGTTGGTTTTCTGATTGCTGCATGGATCCAGTATGTGTTCCGTGGATCGATTGGCAAGCATGCAGGTGCTTGCCGACGTCGCGTACGGCAGGAGAGCTGCGTGAGCGGATCGGCGTTTCCCGTCCTGAAGGCGATTGGCATTCCAGCGCTCGTTCTCGATGGCGAAGATGACGAGATCGTGCCGATCCGAATCAATGTCGACCGATCCTTTTCTTGGTATCGAGCCCCGACGTGCTGAGATTTTTCGCTCGCCATGGCTGCTATTTCCTTGGATTTCCAGGAACTTTAAGTCGCATGGCGCTGAATTGATCGCGGAAGTATGGATCTGCTTAGGAGATCTGAGGAAATAAAGCGGGATCATTGTTTAGTTAATACTAAATTATTGAATCTGGTGCGAGATCTTGGCATCAACCGGCAAGCCGGTCGTCCCAAGTACCTTCGAGGAGACCCGCATGAAGCGCCCGAGCATCAAGCAAGCTCTGATCTTAAAGCTGTCGATCATCAGTCTGTTCATGATTGGCCTGTCCTATGTCTCGCTAAGCACGATCTCGACACTTCGTGCCAATACTGAGCAGATCGGGACCTTCTGGATGCAGCGGCTTGTGACGGCTCGCGAGATCAAGGATAATTTCCTCGACCTGAAAACGGTCTATGCCCAGTATCTCCTGGAGGACACAGCGGAGGAGCGGAGGGTCGGACAGCAAAAAATCGACGCCGCCGGCACCGCGCTCGAGAAAGTTGTCGCTGAATACGAAAAGGGCGTGCGCACCGAGCGTGGGCGCGAACTGATCAATCTGATCAAGCCGGAACTCGCCAAATATCGCGCGCTGTCAGAGCAAATGACCGCGTTTGAAAATGACGGGAAGACGCCTGAAGCAATCCGCCTCTTCAAGGAAAATATGGAGCCGCAAGCCGAGCTGGTGAACAAGGCGGTGGCGGATCTGGTCGCTTTCATTCTCAGCCAGGCCGAAGGCTTTGTGACCGCAAGCGGTGATTCTGCGCAATCCGCTTTCATGCTGACGGCCGCGATCGCAGGGCTGGCCGTGCTTCTTGCCATTGCCGGCATCTTCTTTGCGATATCGGGCATCGCCAACCCGATCCGAAGCATCGCCTCCGCCATGAGGCGCTTGTCGGATGGCGATCTTGACAGTGATATTCCCTATGCCGGTCGCGCCGATGAAGTCGGCGAAATGGCCGGCGCGGTCGAAATCTTTCGTCAGAACGCCCTCAACGTCGTCAGGCTCGAGAAGGAAGCCGCTGAATCCCGCAGCGAGAGCGAGGCAGCGCGCGCCGCCGCCCAGCAGCGCGCCGAACGCGAGGCGGAACAATTGCGCTTCGCGACCACGACATTGGGCGGAGGCCTCCGGCGGCTTGCAGCAGGCGACATATCCTTCCAGCTTTCGGAGCAATTTGCGGCCGAATACGAAGCCTTGCGCGAAGACTTCAACGCTTCGCTCCGGCAATTGGGCGCGACGATCGGCGCAGTGCTCCAGACGGTACACAGCATAGACAACGGTACCGGGGAGATTGCATCGGCGGCGCAGGATCTTTCCAAGCGTACCGAACAACAAGCCGCCTCTCTCGAGGAGACGGCCGCAGCCTTGGACGAGATCACGTCGAATGTGACGATGGCGACCAAACGCACCGACGAGGCACGCAATGTGGCCAAAGAAGCCGATATCAGCGCTCAGCGGTCGGCAAGTGTGGTCTCGGAGGCGGAACAGGCCATGCGACGCATCGAGGAAAGTTCACAGCAGATTTCCAACATCATTAGTGCAATTGATGAGATCGCCTTCCAGACGAACCTCTTGGCGTTGAATGCCGGCGTTGAGGCTGCCCGTGCGGGTGAGGCGGGCAAAGGCTTTGCAGTGGTCGCCCAGGAAGTCCGTGAGCTTGCCCAGCGCGCCGCTCAAGCGGCCAAGGAGATCAAGGGCTTTATTCAAAAGTCATCAACTGACGTGGAAAATGGCGTGAAACTGGTTCTCGAAACCGGAACGTCGCTGAAGTCGATCGGTGAGTACGTCGTGCACATCAACCAACTCATGGATGCGATTGCCACATCGGCGCGTGAGCAGTCGACGGGACTTGCCGAAATCAACACGGCCGTCAATCAGATGGACCAGGCGACCCAGCAAAATGCGGCGATGGTCGAGCAGTCGACGGCTGCCGTTGCCTCATTGTCCTCCGAGGCAGGCCGTCTGCGGGATCTGGTCAACCAGTTTCAATTGGACGGCGACAAAGGCGCGGCGGACGGACAGCGCAGCGGACGGGCCTTCGAAGGCAACAGGCCAATCCACTTGGTCGCTTCGCGGCGCGTGACGCAAAGATGACGCGCGGCGCACGTCAGATCAGGTACACGCGACAACTTGGACAGCCCTTGGCAAATACGCCGGGCTAGACTTCCACCTTCATCGACCTGATCAGCGCTTCTCGCGAAGCAAGACCTGTCATTGCGCGATCACCCATCTCGTGCGCGACGAGATTGAGCAAACCTTCACAGAACACGATGTAGGCCCCCATGCTATTGCTGAAAAAGCTGCTCGTGTGGGGAATGAAAAATGCGTGTTGCGACGGCCCAACGAGGGGGGAGGCACGCGTGTCCGTCACCGCTATGACGGCGAGGCCGAGTTTGGCTGCGACTTCTGCCACGTTCGCGACACTGCGTGTGTATGGCGCGCAACTCGCCACGACCACGACGTCGCCCTTCTCGAGTTGTGCCAAGGCTTCGGCAACACCAAGGCGAGGCGCATCCAGAAGCGAGACGTCGCTCCGCAACATCCCCAGACCATAGGTCAGAAAGCTTGCAAACGCGTGGAATTGACGGACACCGTGGACCCTCACGCGGCGGGCGTTTGCAAGCAGGCCGGCGGCTTCAAGCAGCGACTTGGGATCAAGCTGCGTCAGGAAACCGTCGATGTTGTTCTTGGTCTCGAGACCGAGCCTGTCGAAGATATGCAGCTCCTCCTCGCTGTCTTCCTT
>NZ_JBFUAY010000116.1:0-17257 GCF_056406015.1 Rhizobium sp. P1_E1
CACCGCTTCTCGGAAATGACGGGGGGTCGTACCCGTTCGCTCCTTGAAAATCTCGTAGAAGCGGCTGCTGGAACCAAACCCGCAGTCAAAACCGATCTGGAGGACAGGATCCTCCGTGTCTGTCAGAAGCTGCATCGCCCGGGCAATCCGATGTCGGGTCAGGTATTCGTTGACTGATATTCCCAGAACCTTTCGGAAAGCGCTGTTGGAGGTGCTTGGATGCATGCCCGCAAGCTTGGCGAGATCGGGTACGCTTATCGGATCTGCGTAGCGGGAATTGATGAGGTCGATCAGCAGCTCGACGTGGCGCACCGCGTGGTCAGCCAACGATGTCGGAGAGACATGGGTTGGCGAATTGTCGATTTCAGCATTGTCCAGGATCAGACGTCGTATTCGCAGTCGTACTTCCTCGACGATCAATTTCCGTCTTGCCGCACTGCCGCCCTGCCATTCCTTTTCCCATCGTGGGAGTGTCAACGCATCCATCGTTTCCTGATTTGCTTGCGCCAGAAACCTCCCCTGCATGATCGACTGCCTGGCCTTTCTGTCCACCGGCAGACCAAGGAAATCGATAAGGGGAAGATAGAGACATACGAGCGGCGCGTTTTCGGCAACAGCGATCGTCTGATGGGGAATTGCGGCCCAGAATAAAACCAGGCGGCCGGCCTCAACCTGTTCCAGCCTTCCATTGAAAAGGTAGGTCATCTGGCCTGCCATGAGCAGGTTTAATTCAACGTGGTCGTGCCAATGCGGTGCGGCCATCGCATCGGCGATGTGACGCTCGATCAGGAACTGCCCTCGGGATCCAATCCATTCGCCGCGGCTTTGGCTATGTTTCATTTGTAGGAGACTCGAATCCCGGAATTAATAGGCCGATGTCAGGAAGAAATTCTGATCTAGAAGGAGCAATAAGCAATCACAACCGATGGGGAGATTGCAATGCCGAAGATTTGTCTGGTTGGCGCTGGCAGCACCGTTTTTGCCCAGAACATTCTGGGAGATGTCCTGTCCACGCAGAGAGGGAGCGACTACGTCATCAGCCTCTTCGATATCGATCCAGAGCGACTGAAGACGTCAGAAATCGTCGCTCGCCGGATCTGCGAGTCGCTTAAGCTTTCAAGCGTCAGGATCGACGCCACGCTCGACCGGCGGGAAGCACTGCGCGGGTCTGATTTCGTGATCCTCATGATGCAGGTCGGTGGCTATAAGCCGGCTACCGTCACCGACTTCGACATTCCGAAAAAATATGGCTTGCGTCAGACGATCGCCGACACCCTTGGCATCGGGGGTATTTTCCGCGGTTTGCGGACGATACCAGTCCTTGAGGCGATCTGCCGAGACATGCAGGAGGTTTGCCCGCGGGCTCTTCTGATGCAGTACGTCAACCCGATGGCCATCAACTGCTGGGCGATCAAGGATCTGGCCCCGGAAATCCGGACCGTCGGCTTGTGTCATAGTGTGCAACACACAGCCGGGCATCTCGCGCAATGCCTTGGCGAGGACATTGCCGACGTAAACTACGTTTCGGCTGGGATCAATCACGTCGCCTTCTTCCTGAAATATGAGAAAGTTCACAGCGACGGACGGCTGGAAGATCTCTATCCGAGACTGAACGCTCTCGCCGCCGATGGCCGCGTTCCGCCGGACGATCGGGTGCGGTTCGATGTGCTCAAACGGCTCGGCCACTTCGTCACCGAATCCAGCGAGCATTTTTCCGAGTATACCTCCTGGTACATCAAGGAGGGACGAGGGGATCTGATCGATCAGCTCAATATTCCGTTGGACGAATACATCCGGCGCTGCGAAGTGCAGATCAAAGAGTGGCATGCCCTGCGCAAGGAACTGGAAGGCGACAAGCCGATCGAGGTGTGCCGCAGCAATGAATACGCGGCCGGCATCATTCATGCCGCGGTAACCGGCAACCCGGCGCTGATATACGGCAATGTGCCAAACAACGGCCTGATCGAGAATCTGCCCGATGAATGCATCGTGGAAGTGCCTTGCCATGTCGACAGAAACGGAATTCAGCCGATCCGGGTCGGTCGGATCCCCTCGCAGCTTTCCGCCGTCATGAACTTGAGCGTTTCTGTTCAGCAGTTGACGGTCGAGGCGGCTCTCACAAGAAACCGCGAGCGCATCTACCAAGCCGCTCTGCTCGATCCGCATACATCTGCGGAATTGTCGCCAGACCAAATCTGGAACCTTGTCGACGACCTGATCGATGCGCACGGGGATTTGCTGCCGAGATATCAGTAAGATCCCGCGGATAAGCCAGCCACAAGCGCTGCTTGGGATGGCAGTTCATTCGTTATTGGCGCGCCGTGAATTCACGGCGCGCCTTTTCTCATTCCGGCTCTCATCCAATGAATCAAAAAACGTCAGAAAATTGATTGACACTGATCATATGAAATGAAAATGTGATCGAAATTGGGGTGGATCGTGAGGGAGAATTTCGTTGAGCCAAGCAGTCGGAGTAAAGGTCGATCGGCTGGATGCCATTCGCAGCCACCTCTACGCGAACGGCTTTTCGACCATCCAGGCGCTTGCCGATGCGATCGGCGCATCGCTTGCCACGGTTCGTAGAGACCTGCAGATCCTTGAGCAGGAGGGGGCCATTGATCGCGTGCATGGTGGAGCGCGCATTGCCGAAGGATCATCGGTTGAGGTTGCATTTCAGGAGCGGGAAAAGCGCCATCTATCGGCCAAGCGGGCGATTGCCACCGCGGCCTACGATCTGCTTCATCCGCGTACGGCAATCTTTCTCGACGCGGGAACGACCGTCCTGCAGCTTGCGCGCCTCGTTCGCATCAACCCCATGCCGCTCAGGATATTCACCAACGGCCTGACGGTAGCGCAGGAATTCCTGAACATTCCGAATTTGGAGGTGGTGCTTCTCGGTGGTCAGCTGCGTAGCGAGAATGCGTCGCTTGTCGGACCTCAGGCGGAGGCAATGCTGGAAACATTATGGTTCGACCAGCTCTTTCTTGGCGCCAGCGCCATTAGTTCCGACGGTGCGATCTACAGCGTGGACAGTGCGGAAGCGAGCCTCAACCGGCGCATGCTGGCTCGATCGGCCAATCGTTTCGTCCTGGCCGATTCCTCGAAATTCGGAACCACGGCGACCTACAAGGTCGCGCCGCTGGACACCGCGAAAGTCATTACCGATTCCGGGCTTTCGCGGCACTGGCGCGACGAGCTTGTCAACTTCGGCGTCGACACAACGTTCGCCGATCTGAGGGCGAAAGAGTGAGCGACGCGCTGATCCTCGGCATCGACGGTGGCGGAAGCAAGGTGCTGGTTGCCCTCGCGGACAAGCGTGGCCGGATATTGCGGCGTTCCCGCGGCCACGGGGTCAATCCCATGGACAATCCGAATTGGCTCCAGGAGCTGGAGCAGCATCTCCTTCCCTTTCGAGATGAACGAAATCTGGCGGCCGTCGCCGCAGCGCTGCCCGCCTACGGGGAGGTTGAGCGCCTGTCGGTTCTACAACGGGATGCGATCGAGCGCCTGTTCCCAAACGTCCACCGGCGCGTCCTCAACGACGTCGACGCGGCGCATCTCGGTGCTTTTGCGGCCAAGCCGGGTATCCTCATTCTTTCCGGCACGGGTTCAATGGCATGGGCGCGTAATTCCAAAGGCCAGTCGGCGCGCACTGGTGGCTGGGGAGATCTCATCGGCGACGAAGGCAGCAGCCATTGGATCGGGCAGAGGGCGCTCAACCTTGTCAGCCAAAGCTTGGACGGGCGTGCTCCGGCAACGGCTCTCGCAAAGGCCTTGTTTGACCACCTTCGCATCGACCCGAGCAATCCCATGAATGGCCTCGGCGATTGGGCCAGCTCCGTGGCGAACCCGCGGGCAGACATTGCAGCAATTTCGGCCCTCGTCGATCAGGTCGCACTTGGCGGCGACAAAGGGGCGATCGCGTTGATCGAGCAGGCCGCCGATGAACTCGCGAAGCATCATGCGGCAATTGCCGGCCATTGTGATCCGAATTCCGGCTGGACCTATGCCGGCGGTACCTTTTCGAGCCGGCTACTTCTGGAGGCGCTTGAACGCCGTATTGGCAGGCCTCCGGCATTGCCGAAACTTCCCCCGATCGGCGGCGCGCTCCTGGCTGCCGCCCAGCTTCTCGACTGGCCGTTAGACGATGGCTGGTTCGGGCCAATCGTGGCCACGGCCGAAGGCGGTGACTGCGCATCCCAGTAATTGAGCTCAAGAATAATGAAGGATGGGAACATGCATAAATTGATCTTGCCTCTACTTGCGTCAGCAGCCCTGGCAATCGCCGTACCCGCTCTTGGCCAGGACGCCAAGCCGCTTGCCGGTCAATCGATCACGGTGCTCATGCCATCGCCGCAGGGACCGAATATTGCCTCTGACTTCGAGGCCGAAACCGGCATTCACGTCGACCTGCAGACCTTGTCCTGGGACGACATCCGCCCGAAGCTGGTGACAGCTTTGGTTGCCGGGACAGCGCCGGCTGATGTGACCGAATTCGATTGGTCCTGGACCGGTCAGTTCAGCGCCGCCGGTTGGTATATGCCGCTTGACGATGTGATCGACGCCGACACCGTGAAAGATATCGGTGTTGCGAAGATCTTCACCGTCGACGGCAAGTTATTGGGTATCCCCTACACCAACGACTTCCGGGTGATGCTCGTCAACAAGAAGCATTTTGCGGATGCAGGCATCACCGAGATGCCGAAAACATTGGACGCCCTGGTCGCTGCAGCCAAGAAAATCAAGGAAAAGGGCATTGTCGAGTATCCGATCGGCCTGCCGGTTTCAGCAACCGAAGGCGCGTCAACGAGCTGGTACTTGCTGACCAAGGCCTTCGGTGGCGAACTCTTCGACAAGGACTTCAATCCGCTCTTCACCTCGCCGGATTCGGCTGGTTACAAGGCGCTTGCTTTCGAGCTGATGCTCCTCAAAGAAGGGCTGGTCKATCCGGCGTCTACCGGCCTGAAAGACAGCCAGATCAATGAGAGCATGTTCGGGCAGGGCATCACCAGCATCATGATCTCCGGTGAGCCCGGTCGTCTCGGCCAGATGAACGACCCGAAGCAGTCGAAAGTCGCCGGCCAGGTTGAAGCGATCCTCGTGCCGACGGCGAGTGGTGAAACGCGCAGTTTCGGCCTTCCAGAAGCGCTGGCTATTCCAAACGTCTCTCCCAACAAGGAGGCGGCGATCGCCTTCGTCAAATGGTTCACCAGCAGGGACTTCCAGAAGAAGAATGCCGTGAACGGCTTCCTGCCGACCCGCACGTCGGCGCTTTCCGAACTCAACGAGTCTGGAAAGCTGAACAGCGGCGATGCTCTCGTGGCACAGTCCAAAACCGTTGAGCCGCTCTTCCCGCAAGGCACGCCGCCTTGGTATCCGCAATTTTCCAGCGGCGTAAACACAGCGATCAATAGCGCTGCCAAGGGACAGATGAGCGTCGACCAGGCGATGGAGGCTATCGCTTCCGCCGCCAAGCAGGCAATGGCGCAATGACCGCTTTGGCGTCCGAAGAGGCCACGAGCAAGCGTGGGGTCGGCTTCAACGCCGACGCCACACTCGGCTTGTTGTTGGTGTCGCCCATCGTTATCACGATGGCAGCTTTGGTCTTCTACCCGATGGGAAGAACCGTCTGGGACAGCCTGCACAGGGTCAACCCCATGCAGGCCGGCACTCCATTCATCGGCCTGGAAAACTACAGCCGAATGCTATCGGATGGCCAGCTCGCGACCACCTGGAGCAACACGCTCACATACGTTGTTCTGGCCGTCGTCGCCGAAACCGTGTTCGGCGTTCTTGCCGCCGCTCTCATCAATCAGATCAAGGTCGGGCGGCAGTGGGTTCTCGCAGCCGTGATCTTGCCCTGGGCGCTGCCCGGCGTTGTAAATTCGGTCATTTGGCTTTGGATTTATCAACCGGGTGCGGGTCTGTTGAACGGCATTCTTTCTGCGCTCGGGCTCCCCTTCGAAAATCATGTCTGGTTCAACGATCGCACCAGCGCCATCGTCGCCGTAACAATCGTCCACGTCTGGCGCATGATGCCCTTGACGATCGTCATCGTCCTTGCGGCGATGCAGAGTATCCCTGCTCATCTCTATGAGGCTGCGCGGATCGATGGAGCGACGCGCGTTCAGATGTTCGGATGGGTAACCCTTCCGCTGGTTCGCAGTGCGATCGCTGTCGCCATGACGAACGCGACCGTGAATGCTTTCAATCTCTTCGACGAGGCCTGGGTTCTGGCGGGTGCCAGCCTCGAGACCCGACCGGTGCTCGTCCAGATCTACCTCGAAACCTTCCAGAATCTCCGCTTCTCGTATGGCATGGCGCTATCGGTCGTGATCACTCTCGTGTCTCTGCTGATTTCGCTGGTCTACGTCCTTCGTGTCTACCGCAACACACGGTTCGACTCATGAAATCCCCCATTGCCTATCGAATGATGATTTGGGCCGGCGTCGTCGTCCTGTTGATCTGGTCTTTAGGGCCGATCTACTGGACCATCGCGAGTTCGGTTACGCCCAGCGACGACTTTTCGACCCGACCGATCAACTTCTTCCCGCAGCACTTTACGCTGGATCATTACTCACGGCTGCTTGGCATCAATATCGCGCGGATCGGAGGTGTTGAGGTATTCAAACAGTTCCGGGCCGCGTTGCTCAATAGCGTGGTGACATCAATCGCTGCCACGCTGCTTTGCGTCGCGATATCCGCTCTTGGCGCGTACGCGTTCACCAGGCTTCAGTTTCCTGGCCGCAAAGTGCTTTTTGTCGCCGTCGTCGCGACTCTGGCCATTCCTGCCTACGCGGTCTTGATCCCACTCTATCAGATCATGATCAAGCTGCATCTCGTCGATACCTATGTGGGCGTCTCGCTGATCTATGTCTCGGCCTTCCTGCCCCTGTCGTTATGGCTGCTGCGCAGCGTGTTCGAAGCTCTTCCGATCGCACTGGAGGAAGCGGCGCAACTCGACGGAGCCGGCCGGCTCTACATCTTCTTCAATATCGTCCTGCCGCTGGCCGGACCGGGTCTGACGGCAGCGGCGATCCTCACCTTTCTTGGTGCATGGGGACAGTATCTCGTACCGCTCATTTTTTCGCCCCAGGCAACGAAGCCCTTGACCGTTCTGATCCCGGAATTCGTAACCAAGAACTTCATCGACTACGGCCTCATCACGGCGAGCGGCTCGATCGCCATCGTCATTCCCGCCCTCGTCGTCATTTTCCTCAACCGTTACCTCGTCAGCGGCCTGTTGGCTGGTTCAGTCAAATAATCGGAGACTTCATGAACACGACCGAAAAAGTTATTTTCGAGCAATTTCCCTACTGGGAGAAGGCGATCGGCTCGAATTCAGCTGCCGATAGGGCGGAGCTGCTCGTCTTCGTCGGCTGTGGCACGTCTTTCAATCTTGCACTTTCGCTGGCAGCCTATGCCAATTTGGCGGGGCGAAAGGCAATCGCGGTCCCCGGCGCCGAATGGCAAAACCGCCCCTCGGCCTTCTGGCCGGAGTGGCGCAACACGCACGTCGTCGCGCTGTCCCGCAGCGGCGAGACGACAGAAACAGTCGCCGCAGCAAAAGCAAGCCGGGCCGCCGGCGCCTTCGTGACGGCGATAACGGTCGAACCGGAAAGCACTCTTGCGAAAAACTGCGATCGGATGGTCGCGGCCGAAACCCATCCGGACGAAGGTATTGTCATGACGGTATCGGCGAGCCTCATGGTCCTTCTCGGTTTGCAGATGATCGGGCAGAAGGTTCCTGTCTCTGTCGTGAATTCGGCTCGCCAGCTCGCGACGGCTCTCGATGCCGCGCTGCCTGGAATTATCGCCGACCGGTCGCACTTCGTCTTTCTCGGCGGCGGCCCCCTCTTCGGCGTCGCCCTGGAAGGAGCGCTCAAGCTCATGGAAATGAGCCAGATCATGACCCAGGCCTTCCACCCGCTTGAATACCGGCATGGGCCGATCAGCCTCGTTGACGGGAAAACGGTTGCGGTCATGCTGTACAGCTCCGACCAGAGGGAAGCGGAGACGAAACTGGTGGGAGAACTGAGAGAAAAAGGCGCGGTTGTCATCGGTGTGGGTGGTCCGGGCGATCTGGAACTCGCCGTTGATGTCGATCTGTCACTTGCGGGTCTCGTTGTCCTTCCGGCGCTGCAGGTCCTCGGCGAACGGGCCGCGCAGGCTCGGCAAATCGATACGGTTTCTCCCCGTCACCTGACGAAGGTTGTGACGCTCGCATGACGAGGATCGAAGAGAACCGGCAGATCGCGCTGCGAAAGCTTTTCGGTGCCAGGAACCTGCCCTTTCCACATGGCGTCACTTCGGTCTGCTCGGCTCATCCGCTGGTCATTGAGGCAGCCCTTCGGCGTGCCGGCATGGAGCACCGGGCGGTCCTCATCGAAGCCACCTGCAATCAGGTCAATCAGGAGGGCGGCTATACCGCGATGACGCCTGTGGACTTTCGCCGGTTCATCGAGAACGTCGCCGCAGCGACTGATTTTCCAGCCGAACGCATCATCCTGGGAGGCGATCATCTAGGCCCCAACCCATGGAGGACGTTGGCGGCCGAGGAGGCAATGTTGCGCGCCATGGCTATGGTGACGGCCTATGTCGAGGCAGGGTTCGAAAAGATTCACCTGGACACGTCGATGGGCTGTGCCGGTGAACCAACGGCGCTCGATGACGAATTGACCGCGGCGCGGGCCGCTCGATTGGCGAAAGCCGCCGAAGAGGCCGCTCTTCGTTCAGGCCGCCGTCCGCCGGTCTATATCATCGGAACCGAGGTGCCGCCTCCGGGTGGTGCAACGCACGCACTCGAAGAAATCGAAATTACGCGGGCCGATGCGGCGATGAAAACCCTGGCGGTTCACCGGGCGTCGTTTGCCGAAGCAGGTTTGGCGTCGGCGATGGAGCGGGTCATTGGGATAGTGGTTCAGCCGGGTGTGGAATTTGGCAACACGGACGTGGCGCTCTACAAGCCTGAACGGGCCAAGAGCCTCATTCGTTCGCTCGACGACATGCCGGGCCTGGTTTTCGAAGCACATTCCACCGACTACCAACCGGCCGAAGCCTTGTCTGCTCTCGTTGACGGCGGCCTTGCAATCCTCAAGGTCGGACCAGGGCTGACTTTCGCGCTGCGCGAAGCGCTCTACGGCCTCGATGCGATCGCTGATGAACTTGCAGGGAAGACGCCCCGAACCGGACTGGTGACGACCATGGAAAAAATCATGGTTGAGCAACCGGCAAGCTGGGCGGGCCACTATGGCGGCAGTCCCGATGAGCAGCGACTGCAACGGCATTTCAGCTATAGTGATCGAATTCGCTATTACTGGCCGGATCCTCGAGCATTCGCCGCGGTCGGCGAATTGTTCAGCCGGCTTCCTGATGAAATTCCCGAAACTCTGATCAGCCAATATCTCGGCCGACTATATTCTGACGTGGTGTCAAAGCGGGTCGCTCCGAAGGCCCGCGAGCTCTGCCTTGCGGCGGTCGACGCGGTATTGGCGCCTTATTCAGCCGCCACGGCAAGCCAATGAGCAATCGACAGCCGTGTCACACGAGCGGCTGCGTCCCGAAGATATCAATATTCAGCCGGAGAAAGTTATGGCGTCAGTAAGTGTGGCGAATGCCCGCAAGAGCTACGGTCACTTCGAAGTTCTGCATGGGGTGGATATTGATATCCAAGACGGCGAGTTCGTTATCCTGGTCGGCCCGTCCGGGTGCGGGAAGTCGACATTGTTGCGGATGATCGCCGGCCTCGAAGAGATTTCAGCTGGTCGGATTTCGATCGGCAGCAAGGTCGTGAACAATGTCGCGCCAAAAGAACGCGATATCGCGATGGTTTTCCAGTCCTATGCGCTCTACCCCCATCTGACAGTCGAGGCGAATATGGGTTTTTCGCTGAAGCTGGCGAAAGCACCCAAGGAACAGACCAGGCAGCGTGTTCGAGAGGCCGCTGAAATTCTGGGGCTCGAGCATCTGCTCGACAGATATCCGAGAAATCTGTCGGGTGGCCAACGCCAACGTGTGGCGATGGGCCGTGCCATCGTTAGAAATCCGCAGGTCTTCCTGTTTGACGAACCATTGTCGAACCTGGACGCGAAGCTGCGTGTGCAGATGCGTTCAGAAATCAAGCAACTGCATCAGCGACTGAAGACAACGACCATTTATGTCACCCACGATCAGATCGAGGCGATGACGATGGCCGATCGGATTGTTGTGATGCGGGACGGCTTCGTCGAGCAGATAGGCTCGCCGTTGGATCTCTACGACCGACCGGCAAACCTTTTCGTGGCCGGCTTTATCGGTTCGCCGGCGATGAACCTTATTCGAGGGCAGGTCAGCACTTCGGGGCCGCTGGAGTTGATCGCGGACGGCGGAGGTAGGTTACCACTGTCCGAAGCAGCGTCATTGGAACGCGGCGCGCAGATTATCTACGGCATTCGCCCTGAGCATCTCACAATCGGACAAGGTCCTGCYACCGCTGAGGTCGTCCTCGTTGAACCTACTGGTGCTGAGATCCAGATAACCACGAAGTTTGGCGCCGATCACCTCGTTGCGACGGTAAGAGAGCGCCTTGATCTGCGCGCCGGCGACCAGATCGTCATTGCCCCAGATCTCAGCAAACTGCATCTGTTCGACGCGAGAACCGAAAGGCGGTTGAGGTCCGTCTAACCTGATGATTTTCCGGCAGAACGTGACATGGAGTTCAAGCTGATGACAGGTCGGAGAGTCGCCCTCATTCGACATCATGCAGCAACGCTGGCCGACGATTCGGTGCGGGTCAGTGTCCAGGGCTGCCAGCGGCGGCGATGATCTCCGCCGCGGTCGGGAAGATGGAGAGGCTGTTCGGTCCGTCGAGCGCCTCGATTTGTACCCAGCCGATGGTGCCGTTCGCATTGACCAGGAAGTGCCCTACGAGCTGGGTAGCATGGTTCGCGAAGATCGCATTATCGGCTTCGTCAAGCTCAAAGCCGTCCTTGGCGTTGAGTATCGTGTTGGCTTCCATCGGGTGCAGCGGTTCCGGCAGCTCGCCCGTGGGGTTGATGCGTGCCGCCAGGAACTGCGCCATCGTTGCACCATAGGGCCATTCGGGCTGCTCGCAACTCCCTTCGGGCAGGAACTCGCCATGCGGCACACCGTAGGCTCGATGCGTGCGGCAGTCGGGGTCACACAGAAGCGTTATTGGCGTCGGCCGGTGGCGGAAATACAGGCGGGCACGTTCCACCGGCGTGTTGATAACGGCCACGGTCTCCACACCGGCGGCGCGCAAGGTCGGCTGTACGCTGGCAAGCTGTTCTAACTGGCGCCGGCAGAACGGGCAGTGCAGCCCGCGAAAGAACCCGATGACGAACGGGCGACCGCTCAAGTCGGCGAAAGAGACGGTTCCGTCGAAGTTGGCCGTGGCAAGTGCGAAGGCGGGGGCGGTTTCTCCTGGTTGCAGCGGGCGTTTCTGGTCTCCCATGGAATAATTCCTTTGTCGTATCGTCCAGGTGGACGACCGAAATTTGACTATACCACTTGTGTCGCAAGAAGGCCCAGTGTTCGATGTTGAGATCGCCGAATGTGGTTCGGCATGGCATTTGCCGCTCTGACCGGCGTCGAAGCTGACCCTTTCATTGAACCGCCTGACGTCGTCGAGAGCTTGCCGGTATCGATCGCCGCTCCTATCTTATTTAGAACAGACTAATGGAGCAATGAGATGGCGGAACTTGTGGCTGACACTCTATTCGACACGACGATCGAGATCATTCCTCCGGAAGACATAAAAGAACAACCAGACGGTGCTGCTTGCCTTTGCTGCAAGCGCCGGCGTCGGTGGATGGATGATGACGGCTGCGGCATCTGTGAGGAATGCCTGGCCTCGTGATCGACACAAGAGGGGCACAAGGCGATGGTCATCCGTAGCGCCGGACTTTTGATATACCGGCGTGTTTCCTGGGACATCGAAGTCCTTCTCGTCCATCCGGGCGGCCCTTTCTGGGCTAGGAAAGACGAGGCTGCGTGGTCGATCCCGAAAGGGCTGGTCGAGGCTGGAGAAGACGAGCTCGCGGCGGCAATAAGGGAGACTGCCGAAGAGCTTGATATCGCGGTCAATGGCAGGTTCACACCGTTGGGCGAATACCGACAACCTGGCGGAAAGATAGTTATCGCTTGGTCGATCGAAGCCGATCCGGTACTGGACGTGAATGCGATACAGAGTTCCGAATTTCAAATGGAATGGCCGCCACGGTCAGGGCGGGTAAAGAGCTTTCCAGAGGTTGATCGTGCGGGATGGTTTTCCCTGCCCGACGCAGCCATAAAGCTCTTGAAAGGGCAGCGACCAATGCTTCCCGACCTCCTGACGCATCTGGAACGAGCGGCCCGAAGTTATTGATCGAGCCGTCATCTCACTGCACTCATGCGTGAGGTGCGCGGCAGCCATGAGTTGCTTCTGAAGACAGCAATCCTATCTGACAGTCACGCCATGTGACTGAAATCGAGAAATTGGAGCTGCGATCCGCCTTGGGCACGCGCGAGGAGACAATCATGAACGGCATTTCCAAAACCCTGAACGACATGACGCTTGTCGAACGCTCGAGCCTGCTCGACACCGTCGCCGACGCCTTGGAAGCAACGGCCGAGGAGGCAGAAGGTGAGGGCGACGCCCGCTTTGTCGCCAACTCCATCTGCGTCGCGAATACGATTCGCGGACTATCCGGCGATCTCACGCCGCGCGATCTGCAGGCGGCCGAGTTGCTGCTTGAGCAGGGCATCATGCTCGTCCACCAATTCTCGAACCGCGCGAAACCGAACCGAGTGGTCCACTAGCCGAGGGCGAGGGCGGCCCTGTCAGCAATGCGCTCTGTCAGTGTGGACGGCGGTTGATGGATTGAGATAAAGCCGTTAATCCGCGCTGTGGATAACGGATGCTGCCGGACCCTAGGAGAACGAGCGGTCTGCGCCGCGGCACCGTTGGGAGCCCGGAGATTAGCAGACACGCCAGGAAGGCTTTATTTCTCATGGATTGCCGGTTCAACGCGCAGCCGTATCGAATGGTCGATATGGCGGGGTTCGCCTTTCTTCGATCAGGGGAAGCGTGATGCAGCCTGGTCGCACGGGCCTTGCCGTATGCATGATGGTGGCCGCCGCTTTCTTAAATAGTCTCGACGCAGTCATCGTACGCTTGCTGGCCGGCGACGTGCATCCATTGATGATCGGCTTTTTCCGGTCGTTTTTCGGACTTCTTGTCGTCACGCCCTGGATCGTGTCACGGGTCGACCTGAAAGCCTCACCCTATCGTGTTCTGCATGTCGTGCGCGCGGGTCTGAAGCTTGCCTCACTGGTCGCATTGTTCGTCGCCTTTGCGCACGCACCACTCGCCGATGCCACGGCGATCAATTTCACCATGCCCATGTTTCTCGTTCTCGGTGCGTGGCTGGTGCTCAAGGAACATGTCGGCATCTCCAGCGTGGCCGGCATTGTCGCAGGTTTTGTCGGCGTCATGATCATCATTCGCCCTGGAGCGTCCGGTTTCGACCAATGGCTGCTTTTTGCACTGGCAGGAGCGGTCTTGACGGCGGCCAGCCAATTGATGCTGCGGCGGATGGCATTGAGGGATAGTGCGGACCGGCTGGTTGCATGGAATCTGATAGCGACGGTGCCGCTTGGCGTAATCCTCATGCTGCCGGTCTGGTCAATGCCGACCTGGAGCCAACTCGGGCTGCTTGCTATGCAAGGAGCCCTCGGAGCACTGAACATGACGCTGATCACGCGTGCCTTCGGCATGGCGCCAGCAAGCGTTCTGGCACCGCTCGACTTTCTCCGACTGCCCGTCGTCGCCCTGATGGCCTTCTCATTTTTCTCGGAAGTTCCGGCCGCACAGACGTGGATCGGCGCGGCGGTGATCATCGGCGCGGCCTTTATTGGAACCCGCGGTATCACATGGCGACGCAAGCCGCCGGTTGATTAGCCCTGATCATTTTTGGGGTTCACAAAAATTTTAGATGAACTAATATTTCAGTTGTAGCGACTGATTTTGAAGTCGTGCCTGTTGCCGGAGGGCATGACAGGTGGCTTCGGCACAGACGAAGACGAGACATCACGGCCCCTATGGGTTCACTCGGGAGGAGTGGTATGAAGAGTTTCATCGGCAAACGCGCGATCGCCAGTGGCGTATCGCTCGTGGTGCTTATCGTCATCGTGTTCTTCCTCTCCCGGCTGACGGGCGATCCCACCGACCTCTATCTGCCGATCGACGCGACCACGGAAATGCGCCAGCAATTCCGTGAGATGAACGGTTTCAACGATCCGTTGATCATGCAGTTCGGTCGTTATGTCTCGGATCTTGCACAAGGTAATTTCGGTCAGTCGCTGCGACAGGCCCGTCCTGCCATGGATGTCGTGCTGGAGGCCTTCGTCTGGACCTTCTGGCTGGCTGTCATCACCATGGTGCTGGTCACGATCGCCGCGATCGTCATTGGGTCACTTGCGGCGTTTCGCGTCGGCGGCATCTTCGACCGTCTTGCCACCTTCTTCTCGTTGATCGGCGCTGCGGCGCCGGATTTCTGGCTGGCCATCGTGGCGATCGTCATTTTCGCCGTCAAACTGCATGTCCTGCCGACATCAGGAACGGGAACTATCTGGCACTGGATCCTGCCGGTCAGCGTCCTGTTCATCCGGCCCTTCGGCCTGATCCTGCAGGTGGTCCGCGGCTCGATGATCAGTGTTCTGTCTTCCGCCTATGTGAAGACGGCCCGCGCCAAGGGGGTCCGCTCGAACTCAATCATCTTCATTCACGGACTGCGCAACGCCATGCTGCCGGTGATCACAGTCATCGGCGACCAGGCGGCCGCCATCTTGAACGGTGCGGTTGTCGTCGAGACGGTGTTTGGCTTTCCCGGCATCGGCAAACTGATGATCGATTCCATCCTGCTTCGCGATTTCGCCGTCGTGCTGGCCGTCATCATGGTCTCGGCGCTGGCGATCTTCATCATGAACCTGTTGATCGATATCGCCTATGCGCTGCTCGATCCGCGTATCCRGTATTGAGCGATGACAATGACCGACACACAAATCCTCGCCGAGAAAAAAACAAGCGGCCCGATCGGGCGTTGGCTGACGATGCTGTGGGCGGACAAGCTCGCTTTCTTCGCGGCCCTGTTCCTTTTGATCGTTCTGCTCTGTGCGCTGTTTGGCCCGTTGCTGCTGGAGGCCATCGCCACCAAGCAGAACCTGCGGGGCCGAAATGCGCCGCCGTTCGATATCACCCGCGGATTGCTTTATGTCCTCGGCGCCGATGCGCTGGGCAGGCCGCTTCTTGCCCGTGTCATCGTGGCGGCGCAAAACACCATCCTGGTTGCCGCCGCAGCCGTGCTTGCCTCATCTGTCGTCGGTACGGCGCTCGGTCTGGTCGCAGGTTACAGCCGCTCTTCCGCGGCTCAATGGATCATGCGCCTCGGCGACGTCATCATGTCCTTTCCGTCACTGCTTCTGGCGGTGATCGTGCTCTACATGCTCGAGCCCTCGGTCACCAATATCGTCCTCGTCCTGGCGATCACCCGCATTCCCATCTATCTGCGCACCACGCGTGCCGAGGTGCTGGAAGTGCGCGAGCGGATGTTCGTGCAGGCGGCGAAGGTCATGGGAGCATCGTATTGGCGCATTGTCTTCCATCACATCCTGCCAGTGATCTTCCCCACGCTGGTGACTATCGCGACGCTGGATTTCGCCTTCGTCATGCTGGCGGAATCCTCCCTGTCATTCCTGGGGATCGGCATTCAGGCGCCGGAGATCACCTGGGGTCTCATGGTTGCGCAAGGACGACCCTATCTCACCAATGCCTGGTGGCTTTCCTTCTGGCCGGGTCTTGCAATCATCCTGACGACGCTGTCGCTGAACCTTCTGTCGAATTGGCTGCGCATCGCACTCGATCCGACGCAACGCTGGCGCCTTGAAATGAGGGGCAGGAAAAATGGCTGAACATCTTTTGGAAGTGCGTGACCTCTCGGTCGAGTTCCACACCGTCAGCGGGACCGTCAAGGCGGTGCAGGATGTCAGCTGGCATCTCGATCGCGGTGAGACGCTGGCGATCCTCGGGGAAAGCGGTTCGGGCAAGTCCGTGTCGGCCTCGGCGATCATGAACCTGATCGACATGCCACCCGGCAAGATCACCAGCGGCACGATCCTCCTCAACGGGCGCGACATGCTGGAAATGACGCCTGAGGAGCGGCGCTCGATCAACGGCGCCAAGATCGCCATGATCTTTCAGGACCCGCTCGCCCATCTCAACCCGGTCTATCCGGTCGGCTGGCAAATCACCGAGATGATGACGACGCATGGTCAGTCGGCGGAGCGTGCCGGTGCAAGGGCGCTCGAATTGATCGGGCGCGTCGGCATAACCGACCCGCAAGCGGCGATGCGAAAATATCCGTTCCAGTTCTCCGGCGGACAGCGGCAGCGCCTGATGATCGCCATGGCAATCGCCTGCAAGCCCGATATCCTGATCGCGGATGAACCCACCACCGCGCTTGATGTTACGGTGCAGGCGCAGGTGCTCGAACTTCTGCAGGAATTGCAGCAGGAAACCGGCATGGGCCTGTTGCTGATCACCCACGATTTGGGCGTCGTTGCCGAGATCGCCGACCGGGTCGTGGTGATGAATTCCGGCTGCGTCGTCGAAACCGGCAATGCGGCCGAAGTCTATCGCAATCCTCAGAACGCTTATACGAAGAAACTGATAGCCGCAGCACCCGGGAAAGGTGCGATGGCGCAAGAGCGTGACCGGCAGGGCGAACCGCTGCTGCGCGCCATCGGCTTGAAAAAGAGTTTTGGCGCATTCCAGGCGCTGAAGGGCGTGGACTTCGTCATCATGCCCGGCGAGACGGTTGCCGTTGTCGGTGAGAGCGGATCCGGTAAGTCAACTCTTGCCCRGGCGATCGTTCGCCTCGATGATCCGCAGGAGGGCCAGGTCGTCTACCGCGGCAACGATCTGCTTGCGATGACCCCTCGAGAAATATTCGGGCTGCGTCGCGATTTGCAGATGGTCTTCCAGGACCCGACCCAGTCACTGAACCCGCGGATGAGCGTGTTCCGGTTGATTTCGGAGGCCTGGGTCATTCACCCGGATATCCTGCCGAAAGCAAGATGGAAGGAGAAAGTGGCCGAGTTGCTGGTCAAGGTTGGCCTGAAACCGGATATGGCCGATCGGTATCCACACCAGTTTTCCGGCGGCCAGCGCCAGCGCATCGCGATTGCCCGGGCGCTGGCGATGGAGCCGAAACTGATCATC